>JBDHMC010000167.1:0-5507 GCA_039656355.1 Gemmatimonadota bacterium
ACTGACAAAGCCTCCCGTTGTCACCCATCATGCCACAGACGCCTCCGGGGCTCCGGTCTTGGTTCATTTCCTAGTGGGAAGTGAAACAGAATCGGGTGCTTCGTACCTCGAACCCCTTTCTCAGCTCGGGCCGGCCGAGAAGGAACAGATCCGTGAGGTTATCGACGTCGATGGGCGGCCGACGGTGGTGACGGATGTGGTGGTGGGGTTTTCCACCTTTCAAGATTGGCTTGACCGGGTTGTCCCATCGAAAACTGCTCAGGCGGAGCCAGGGGCATACACCCAGCTGTTCAGGATTCCGGAGCCGGGCGTGGATTCCGGCTCAGCGGAGGGAGGGACCGCTCCTCCGGCAGCGGTGGCTCCTCCCGAGGTCCCAGTCCAACCCGCAGCGCCCAATCTTCCCGAGATGCCAGTTCAACCCGCCGCGCCGATTCCGCCTGCGATGCCGCCCACACGCGAAGATTCGGTTCAGCCCGAGATGCCGGCTTTTCCTGAGACTCCGGCTGCATCCGAGCCGCCCGGCTCGTATACCATGCTGTTTGGGGCCGCGGGGGGGATTGCCGATGGGAACCAAGAAGGTCCTCCGGGTTCCGCCACCGAGGGACTCCCGAGCCCCATCCCCCCGCCCCCCCGCCCCCCCCGAGTGCTCCGGAGACTCCAAGTTCTCCGGAGACTCCGCCCCCCCCGAGCGCTCCGGAGACTCCAATCTCTCGGGAAACCCCGGGTGCTCCGGAGACCGCCTTGCCCGAGGAGCCCAGTCTTCCTCAGCCCGTGTTTCCCACTCCGGAGCCCCCAGCTAGGCCCGAGGTTGTGGTACAGGAAGAACCGGCGGAGAGTCTTTTGCCTTGGGAGGCGAATCAGGACCCTCCCCCTCCCCCACCAAAACCGGCGGTGCAAGAGCCTCCCTCCCCGGACCAGTCCGTGAGGGAGCCGCCTCCTGCGACGGAGAAGGGGCCCGGCTCAGGCAATGAGGAGGATGGGAAACCAGGCGCGTATACACAGATCTTTGGTCGTCCGACTCCGGGGGGGACCCCCTCGCCTACCCCGGGTGCTTCAGGTGGGTATGGGGCGCCGCCGCCTCCGATTCGGCCGACGGCTCCGCCCGCCCAGGCACCGCCTTCGGACCCCTCAACACCTGACTGGCAACGATGGCGGGATACCCCTGGCGCGGCGGGTCGCCATATCCCATCCGATGATTACCTCCAGCGGCTTGGTGCGGCCCAATCTGTGGGACCCGGTGGGGGTCCGCCGGGCTCAGGACCTGTCGGAGATCCGGTCAGAAGCACTCCACCCTCTCCGTCGGCTTTCCCCGCTGGAGCTTTCAACGGCGGGAATGATGCTCCGAGTGGTCCCGGCCATTACACAATGATCAGGGAAGGGTTCTCTCCGGATCCGGGGCCTCCCTCTCAGATGGCCTCGCCGGCCGGAACCGCGCGTTCAGCAGAGCCGGCACCAAAACCGCAGCCAGCGCCGAGTCGACGGTCTTCAATCCTGACCGTCCTCGGCCTAGTGGCGGTAGTGCTGACCATCGTGGCTTTGGTGGTGGTTTTCGCCTTGGTGGGGTAGGTCCCTTTCCCCCTATTTTTCGTCCGGAGGGAGGATTAAGACGAGCTCCAACTCGGGGGAAGGAATCTCGGAAGCCACCCAAACGGCGATGCTCCGGGACCGGAGCACGGTCTGCCAGAGCGGGTCAGTTACATCCAACCTGAAGTATCGGTAATCCAGTTTCACCGGCAGGGCTCTCGGAGGCTCTGAGACAAAGGTCAGAGCTACTCCGCTCACTGACTGATGGAAGAGCCTCTGGATTTCGTCCCTGGAGGCAATCTTGATCAGGCCTGGGGCCCTGTCGATGAAATCCGCGTCAGAGACTTCGGATCGAACGGCAAGGTACGCCTGAACTGCCTTCAGGTGCCGATCTTCTGTGATCGGAGCGCCGTACACGGAAGGCTCCACCGTCTCCAGACGAATTGAAACCGCGTTGCTTGCAATGACAGTGTCCAGGAGATCCCGAAGGATCTCGTCCAGTTCTTTGAAACACCTTGAAAGATCTTCGTGGCGGTAGGCTGGTAGGTCTCCCGGATGGATATCGGACGAAAAGGTGGTTAGTGCCCCCGCAAGAGAGAGCAGGATAGAAAAGAGGTCCTGCGGGTGGTGGGGAGCCGAGTCCAGAAGATGACGGATCTCCGGCAGGTGGGAATTGACGGTGTAGAGGAGCCAGAAATTTGGAATGTCCGCCGCCCCAAACCCGGCGAGTCCGGCAGACCGTTCCCTTCTGAGCTTGCCCAACCCTGCGCTCTTTCCTGCCAGAATGGAGTCAATTCGCCTCAGAAGAGATACCAGGTGGTCGTTGGCGGAAAGATCGAGAAGCGGTGGTATGAAGGTCTGATCTAGAGAGTGGACCCCATTCTGATCCCTCAGAATCCGAGCCACCGGCAGGACGTTCATACCCTCCAGGGATTCGCCCTCCACCAAGAGCCTGAGGTTCTTCCGGGCCACCTCTACGGGGCGTTCAGCAACCCCTGTGTTCTCATCCCGGCGGTAGGAGACCTCTGCCGAGAAGCGGGTGCGGGGGCCTGCCTCGTCCGAGTCCACATTCCGGTCCCCGGCCCGGAACTCAGGAATCGCCAGGTAGGCAAGCATGCTTGCCTGATCAGGCCTCCAGTATTCGCTCAGGGATTTCGAGTCGGGGGCCGGATCTGCCTCGGGGAAGTCGAAAAGCAGTCCGTCCTCCATGATTCCCGATGCCACCGGGACCGAGAGGGCCCCGCCTTCCAGGGCTTCCGGGTCCACGGTCAGCGTGCTGAAGCCAAACGGGTACTTTGCCAGGGACCCCATCTGGAACCCAAGCTGATCTTCGAAGTACCTGTCGTTGAGCTGGAGATGCTGAGGGCTTAACAAGAGCCCCTTCGTCCAGAGGACGCCCTGCATTTGTCTCATGAGTTCCCCTCTCTCCCGGCCGTCCAGCGAGGCACCGGTTTCGCCTCCACACTGCGTGGGAAGCGTGAGGATGTCCAGAGTCGAAGGCCATTCAGGTTCGTAATCTGCATAGAAGCGTCGCGGTTTACCACGCTCCTCCGTAGATTTCAACGGGTTTCCCCATCCATCCGGGAGACATGTTCGGATGCAACCGGTCCGCATCGTCGATGACGCGTTCTGTATCGCCGTACTGGGGGACTTCCTCGGTGATCGGTCTTGGTTTCCCGGGATAGCCGAGGTCACTTGGGAACCTCGGCGGGCTACAGCAGACACGATTCTTACCCTGGCCGGGCTCCGGCCCCGAATCCAAGTGATGGTTGGGGGTGGCGACGAGCCTGAGGAGACTGAAGAGTTGGAGTTTTCCAGCATGGAAAACTTCGAACCCTGGGATCTCTTCCAGAGGTTGTCCCTATTCGCCCCCTATCGCGACGCTCGGGAAGCAGCCAAGCACGGGCCGACCGAGTCTGGTTCGACACAGGACGGCCCACCAGTCGGTGGGGGTGGGATCACCCCTGGACTGGAGACGGGTGAGGGTTCGGCCGTCCTGGACATGATTCTTGACCAGCCGCCTCCGCCGGAGGAAGGTGCCCTCCCTCGGACCCAAGAAGAGTTGGCCTCCTTCGTTAGGGAAGTCGTGCGTCCTCACCTGGTCCGACCTGACGCCGACGCGCCAACTCGGATTGCCGCGGTGGACGGGGAGGCCAGCCTTAGAATGTCCGCCCTCATCCACTCGGAAACTTTTCAACGACTCGAGGGTTTGTGGCGGTCCATGGTCGTCCTTCTTTCCAAGATCGACACCATTGGGAAGGTCAGAGTTTACCTCGTGCACCTGCCCAAAGAGGAACTGGAACGGGACTTGTTAGAGGGTGGGGATCCGCTTCGGTCCAGACTTCACGCTCTCTTGTGTGCCCCTGAACTTGGCGTGCCGGGGAGGAAGTGGGCAGTGGTTGCGGGGGCATATGGATTCCAGTTCGTGCCCGATGAAGTCTCCCTGCTGGGCCGGATTGCCCAGGTGGCCAAAGCTGCTGACGTCCCGTGGATTTCGTCTGTCCATCCTGAGACCGTCGGTGATCAGGGGCTGAGGGGAGGGATCTCCGAGGTGGGGTTCCATGTTCCCCCAAAGGAGTGGACCCAGCTTCGGGAAAAATCCGAGGCCGCTTGGCTGGGCCTGACCTACCCGCGGTTTCTGGTGCGGGAGCCCATCGGGAGTTCAACCCGGGGCTCGAAGGTCTTCAACTTTCAGGAGCGGGCGACCTCCCAGAGTGATTTTCTCTGGGCCGATGGGGCGATCCTTTGCGCTGCTCTTCTCGCACGGGGGTTTGTTGCAGAGGGCTTGGGATTCAGGCCGGAGAACCGTTTGGAGTTGGGCGGAATGCCGCTGGGTGGATCGTGGGAGGGTTCAGGAACCCCGTCTACACCTGTGGAGATACCTCTGAGCGTGACGATGGCGGAGGACTTGGCAAGACTGGGACTGATCCCGTTCTTGGGTTTCCCCGAGAGGGCGGGAGTGCGGGTCGGAGGGTTCCGGTCGGTGGCTTCCTCCGGGGCATCTCTCGAAGCATGGTGGAAGAGGTAGAACCAACGACAGAATCGGTGTTTTCGGCCGATTCCAGGGAAAAAAAGGACGTATTCCTTGACACCAGAAAACGCCACCCATACCGTAGTTTTCTGTGGTTGTGCCACTTTTCGAGGCCGCCACTACCGATTGTCTATATCCAAGTTGTCTTTTTCCCTAGTGTCGTCGGCCGGTCTCCGTCGGAGCGGCCAGAACACAGAATCCTGAAGGCCAAGGAGACATACGATGGCCGAAAGCTTCCAACAACGCCGAAAGCGCCAAAGACCGACTCGGGTAAACCTCGTTTACGAGGTCGAAACGGGGGACGCCATGGTGAAACGGGAACTCCCGTTCATCATGGGGGTCATGTCCGACCTTAGCGGTGATGGGCGGGATGATCTGCCCGACATCGCCGACCGGCAGTTCGTCGAAATCAAACCCGATAATTTCGACAAGGTCCTGAAGGGGATGAAACCCCGACTCACCTACGCGGTGGACAACAAACTGGAACCCGATTCGGAGGACAAGATCGGGGTGGAGCTCAAGTTCGAGAGTTTTGAAGACTTCACCCCGGAGCGTGTGGCGGAACAGGTCGAGCCCCTCAAGAAACTTATGGAAAAGCGGCAAGACCTGTCTGACCTCAAGGGCAAGCTTGCCACCAATCGAAATCTGAACAAAGCCATCCAGGCTGCCCTTGGGGATGAGGGATCGAAGGAGCAGCTAAAGGCTGAGCTCGAATCGACGGAAGGAGACGAAGATGGCGGAAGCTGAGCAAAAAAAAGCCGCTGCCGAAGGGCAGGAAGTCGAGCTCAACCTCCTCGATCAAATTGTCGAAGAGGCTCGGCCCGCCGAGGAATCTGCACGGAAGCGCGCCAAGGACATGATCGGGTCGTTCATCAAGAGCGTCCTGGACGAATCGGTGACCTACTCCAAGGACACCGATGCGATGCTGAACGAACAGATCCGCCAGATCGAC
>JBDHMC010000168.1:0-5473 GCA_039656355.1 Gemmatimonadota bacterium
TGGTCCACATAGGCGAGCTGGACCGTCTCACCCACCTCTAAAGAGCCACCGTCGGGCCCCTCCTGACTCGTGATCATACGAAAGAGGGTCGTCTTTCCCGCACCATTCGCTCCAATGATCCCAACGATGGCCCCGGGAGGAACCTCAAAGGTGAGGTCCTCCATGAGGAGGCGGTCTCCGTACCCCTTCGTTAGGCCATCCGCTTTGATGACCAGTTTTCCCAAACGGGATCCCTTGGGAATGAGGATTTCGGCGGTACGAATCTGTTCCCGTTCGTCTGCTGCCAGAAGATCTTCATAGGCGCTGACGCGGGCCCTTCCCTTCGCGTGTCGGGCCCGAGGAGCCATCCGTACCCACTCCAGCTCTCGATCCAGTGTCCGCTGCCGGGCGCTTTCCTGTTTCTCTTCAACCCGAAGGCGCTCCCGTTTCTGCTCCAACCAGGAGGAGTAATTCCCTTTCCACGGAATACCCTGCCCTCGGTCCAACTCCAGAATCCACTCGGCGACGTTATCCAGGAAGTATCGGTCGTGGGTGACGGCCACTACGGTACCGGGGTACTCGTCCAGAAACCGCTCCAACCAGGCCACGGACTCAGCGTCCAGGTGATTGGTGGGCTCATCCAACAAAAGGATGTCCGGTGCCTCCAGCAGCACCCGGCACAAGGCCACCCGCCTCCGCTCACCCCCGGACAACGTCGTTACATCCGTGTCCCCCGGAGGCACCCGCAGGGCGTCCATGGCCATCTCTACTTTCCGATCGATATCCCAGGCGTCTGCAGCCTCGATCCGATCCTGGAGCTTGGCCTGTTCCACCATAAGGGCGTTCATCTCCTCATCGGTGGAGATGTCGGCGAAGGCCATACTCACTTCCTCGAACCGGACCAGAAGATCCCGAATCTCCTTCACCCCCAACTCCACATTCCCCTTTACGTCCAGGGATGGCTCCAGCTCCGGCTCCTGGGACAGGTACCCGATTCGGGTGCCTTTTGCAGCCCAGGCTTCCCCCAGGATGTCTGTGTCCAGCCCCGCCATGATCTTCAGCAGGGAACTCTTCCCAGACCCATTGGGCCCCACGACCCCGATTTTGGCTCCAGGAAAAAAGGATAGGCTGATGTCCTTCAGGATCTCCCTTTTGGGCGGGACGATCTTGGAGAGACGATACATGTGGTAGATGAATTTCTGCTCGGCCATGGAATCGACAGACTGGAGTTTGAGGTGAATAACGCGAGAAGAATGTAGCGCACCGGCCCCTGCTGAGGTCCATCCTCCGGTCTCCCGAAACGGCCTCGAGCCGGGTCACTCTGTTCAGGCTCCCTCATTGGCACAAGATTGCCCTACTCCAAGGAGGAAAACCATGCCTGATTCGATATCGAGAAAGCCTGGAAGACATTTCCTTCAGATACCCGGCCCATCCAATGTCCCTGACCGGGTCCTCCGGGCCATGGCGGGACCCACCATCGACCACAGGAGCCCTGGGTTCGCTGAACTCACCACCCGGATTCTAGGGAACCTGGGGAAGGTATTCCAGACCTCGGGACCGGTCCTCCTCTTTCCCGCCTCCGGGACCGGGGCTTGGGAAGCAGCCCTGGTCAACACCCTCTCGCCCGGAGACCGGGTCCTGGCCTTCGAGACCGGCCACTTTGCCACATTGTGGCGGAACATTGCGATCCGGCTGGGCCTGGAGGTGGAGTGGGTGGAGGGGGACTGGCGCCGGGGAGTGGACCTCTCGGCGGCTGAAGCGAAGCTAGCTGACGACAAGGACCACACCATCAGAGCCGTATTGGTGGTCCACTCCGAGACCTCAACCGGAGCCCTGAGTGATGTCGCTGGCATCAGGCGGGTATTGGACAAGACCGGTCATCCAGCCCTCCTCCTGGTTGACACCATTTCTTCACTCGCCTCCGTTGACTACCGTCACGATGAATGGGGTGTCGACGTCACGGTCTGCTGTTCCCAAAAGGGCCTCATGCTCCCCCCTGGCCTAGGGATGAACGCCATCAGCCAAAAGGCTCTGGATGCTTCAGGAACGGGGGGCCTCCCCAGATCCTATTGGGACTGGGAGCCCGTACTGAAGATGAACCAGCGGGGATTTTTCCCCTACACACCACCTACCAACCTCCTCTTCGGACTGGATGAGGCCCTTGATATGATCTTGGAGGAGGGCCTGGCGAACGTATTCGCACGGCACCGGCGTTTGGCCGAGGCGACGAGACTCGCCGTAACAGCCTGGGGCCTGGAGATGTGCTGCCTCGACCCGGCCGAATGTACCGACAGTCTCACGGCAGTATGGATGCCAGACGGTCACGATGCCGACGAGCTCCGCCGCTTGGTTCTGGACCGCTTCGACATGTCCTTGGGGACCGGCCTCGGAAAAGTGAAAGGGCGGCTATTCCGGATCGGTCATCTCGGCGACATGAACGATCTCATGCTCGCTGGAACGCTCTGTGGCGTCGAGATGGGGCTGGGTCTGGCCGGCGTCCCCCACCAGAAGCAAGGTGTAGCAGCAGCCCTGGAGTACCTCTCACCGACCGCCTAGTGCGGCCCCATCCCACCGCCTGAGTCGGCGCCTGCCTGGGAGTCAACGTGGATCCAACCACCGCCGTTACAACCGCCGTTACCACCAA
The DNA here is from genome assembly GCA_039656355.1 of Gemmatimonadota bacterium. Taxonomy (GTDB): domain Bacteria; phylum Gemmatimonadota; class Gemmatimonadetes; order Longimicrobiales; family Gaopeijiaceae; genus JABDNZ01. Next base: position 2,624 of record JBDHMC010000168.1, read on the forward strand.
CGTCGTCGTTGCTCTCGTCGGCCTGGCAGGTTGCGTTGTCTTGTTGATGTTTCTCATCGTCCGGTGGAAATGGCACGTTTTCCTGGCCCTGCTCCTCCCCATCCTCCTTTTCGGCGTGCTCCCCGGAGTCCAACGGAACAACTTTATCCAGGCCTTTGAGACCGGGTTTGGAAAAACACTCGGGGCCATCGGTATCGTCATCGTGCTGGGCTCCATCATAGCTGAGGCCTTGCGACACACCGGAGGGGTCCAGGTCATCACTCGATCCATGGTTCGCCTGGTCGGAGCCAAGAGGATGCCCTTCGCTCTCACTCTTTCCGGTTTCATCCTAGGCGTCGCCATTTTCTCCGACGTGGCCTATGTCATCCTGAACCCCCTCGTTCACTCATCGGCCCATGTCATGAGGGTTGGGATCTGCACCATGTCCATTGGTCTGGTGGGGGCACTCCAGCTCACCCACGCCATCGTGCCTCCCACGCCTGGACCTCTAGCTGCCGCGGCCCTGGTTGGAGCGGATATCGGGAAGACCATCATTTTCGGCTCCATCGCCTGCCTTGGAGGCGCTGTTGCCGGCTGGGCCTTTGGGCAATTCATCGCTGGACCCCGGCTAAAAACCAAGCCTGCAGAGGAGTTCAAGGACCACGGGTTCCTGGAAGACGACACAAGCCGTGCCCTTCCCTCCACTCTCGGTTCGTACGCCCCAATTGCCGTGCCTGTGCTTCTCATCAGTGCCCAGAGCGTGGGAAACCTCGTTTTGGAGGAGGGGGCACTGCTAAAGGAGATCCTGGGTTTCGTGGGCTGGCCGGTGGTGGCCCTCAGCATCGGGCTCTGGCTGGCGTTCCGGAATATCGGAGAAACGGAGAACCAGACGGATACCAAGAACCAGTGGATCAAAGACGGTCTCAAAACCTCTGCCATGATTCTGGTAGTCACGGGCCTGGGCGGCTCTTTGAGTGAGATCCTGAAGGGGACACCGGCTGTGGGGTTCGTGGCTGATCTCTTCGCCTCTTATGGCCTACCGGCCATTCTCCTTCCCTTCGCCATCGGAATCATCGGCAACCTTCTCACCGGGTCCACCACGGTCGGTGTGATCACTGCAGCATCTCTGGTGGCCCCCATGTTGGGGCCTCTCGGACTCTCCCCAGAGGCCGCCATGCTCGCAGGAGCCTCAGGCTCGGTCATCATCAAATACGTGAACTCCAGTTACTTCTGGGTTTGCACGTCCCTTACCGAAATGCCGGTGAAAGAAGCCCTCCTCGGCTTCGGGGGTGTCACTTTCGTCGGGGGAGTAACGTCTTTCGCTTTGGTCTGGGTGATGTGGGCCGTAGGACTGGTATGACGGGGTCAGCCACCCTACAGGGGGAAAAGAGAGAGAACTCCTCCCTCGAGCAGGCGCTGAAAGACACCATTGCCGGCGAGGTCCGCTTCGACCCGGTGACCCGAGGCATGTACTCCACGGATGCCAGCGTCTATCAGATCGTGCCCGCCGGCGTGGTCATTCCACGAACGGTCGACGACGTGGTTCGGACCGTGGACGTTTGCCGGCGCCACGGCATCTCCGCCACTGCCCGGGGTGGCGGTACATCCCAGTGCGGGCAGTCCATCGGCCCTGGAATCCAAATTGATTTCTCAAAGTACATGCGGCGGATTCTGGAACTGGATGTTGAAGCCGGCACAGTCCGTGTGGAGCCAGGGATCGTCCTGGCAGAGCTGAACCAACAGCTTCAGCCCCACGGCCTCCACCTTCCCCTGGATCTCTCCACGGCGAATCGGGCTACACTGGGCGGCATGGTGGCCAACAACTCTTCCGGCACTCGGTCCATTATCTACGGGTCCACCATCGACTACGTCCTGGAGTTGAAAGTCCTCCTGGCCGACGGAAGCGTGGTCACCATGGGGCCGTTGGAACCCTCGGAATTGGAAGAGAAGCGTCGCCAGGAGGACCTGGAGGGACTCTGTTATCGACGCATCGGAGATCTGGCCCGGGAGAACGCCGATGAGATCCGGGAGCGGTTCCCAAAGATCCTCAGGAGGGTTGGGGGTTATAACCTGGACCGATTCCTTCCTTCCCCCGAAGCATTCGATCTCACCAAGCTTCTCGTGGGTTCTGAGGGGACGCTGGGTTTGGTGTTGGAGGTCAAGCTCCGCCTCTTGGAGCCCCCGGAAGCCAAGGTCTTGGCCGTTGCTCAATTCGACCGATTACGGGACGCCTTGGTGGCTACCCCCCTCATCCTCGGTCATGAACCCTCGGCCGTGGAGCTTATGGACCGGAATCTCCTGGACATGACCAGGGGGAAAACCGAGTTCGAGCCTCTTCGTGATTTCATCGTAGGAGATCCGGGCGCCATCCTCATCGTCGAGTTCATGGGAGACTCCATGGACGGGCTACCATCACGGATAGACCACCTGGAGGACGATCTCGAGACACAGGGGCTGGCCAGTCACGTTCACCGGGCCATCGAGACCCTGGATCAGGCTCGGATCTGGAAGCTAAGGCAGGCCGGGTTAGGCCTTTCCCTGGCCGAGAAGGGGGACAAGAAGGCCATCTCCTTTGTGGAGGACACAGCGGTCGCCCCAGACCAGCTACCCGAGTACATCGACCGTTTTCAGGAAATCCTGGATCGATACGAAACCAAGGCCATATTCTACGCCCATGCCTCCGTTGGGCTTCTCCACATCCGGCCGGCCATCAACATGAAGACCGCCGGTGGCCTCCAAAGCTTCCAAGGGATTGCGGAGGAGGCATCCGACCTCGTTCTGAAGTTCGGTGGCGCGCTTTCGGCGGAACATGGGGACGGGTTGGCCCGCTCACCCTTCCAGGAAAAGATGTTCGGGAAACCGCTTTATGAA
>JBDHMC010000169.1:0-5435 GCA_039656355.1 Gemmatimonadota bacterium
CCGTGATGGACTATCCCCACCCCTTGGTCACTCTCAACGCCGACGGCAGCCTGGACTATTCGGAAGTCTATGATGTGGGTATGGGGGAGTGGGATTACACATCGGTCGCATACGGATACCAGGATTATCCCGATGGAGTGAATGAGGAGGAGGAACTCCAGAGGATCCTGGACGATGCTTGGGAGCAAGACAACATCTTCCTTAGTGGCGATGCGAGTCTGCATCCCCGAGTGGACACCTGGTCGAACGGCACCGACGCGGCTGCCGAGCTGGAGCGAATGATGGCCGTGCGCTCTGCCGCCATGAGCCGTTTCGGGGAACGGGCCATCAAGCTGGGTCGCCCCATGTCGGAAATCGAGAAGGTTCTGGTGCCCCTCTACCTTCACCACAGGTACCAGATCGACGCGGCCGGGTCCATGATCGGGGGTGTGGATTACATCTACTCCCTCCGAGGTGATGGTCGAACACCGTTCACCCATGTTTCGGGTGCGGATCAGAGGAGAGCGCTGGGAGCCCTCCTGAGGGTCATTGAGCCAGCCGAACTGGTTCTTCCGGCCCGGATTATCGACCAGATTCCACCCCGCCCCTCGGGGTATAGAGGGGGTCGGGAATATTTCCCCCGATGGACGGGAGGGATGTTCGACGTGATCACCCCTGCGGTGGTCCTTGCCGACCACACCATCCGGAACATCCTGGACAACTCCAGGGCCGCCCGGCTCGTCGAGCAAAGTGCCGTGGATCCCACCATCCCAGGACTGGGTGAGGTCATCGACGAGGTGTTCGGTTCGGTATTCGGTGCTACGACGTCGAGTCCGTACGAGGCCGAGATCAGCCGGGCGGTGGAATGGGTGGCCGTGACCCGTGTAATTGGGCTGGCGGGAGGCGCCGCCATGCCGCAGGTCAGAGCGGTGGCACTTCAGCGTCTGGAGCGTCAACGGGAAGCGCTGGAAGGGCTGATGGCCTCGGCAGATGACTCGGACGCCGCACATTACTCCCTGATTTCGGGGACCATCGAGCGATTCCTGGAAGACCCGACTACAGCCCCCACCCTTCCGGCAACTCCCTCCGCACCTCCCGGTGCACCCATCGGGCTGTGGCCCCAGGATTACCTGGCGGGGTCAGAGTGGATAGCGGATATGGGTTGGGGCGCCAACCCGAATCCATGGCTAGAGGCCTTTGGCTTGCCGTACTTCTGGGCTCCAGGAGGGTGATCATGTTGAAGGCCGCTTCGTTCCTTTGCCTGCTTCTTCCTTTCCTCGCAGAGCCGGTGCTGGCACAGGAGCAGGACGTACAATTCGTTGTGCTTGGAAAGACCAGAAACCACAGGCAATCCCCCACCGGTGAGCTGTCTTTCCTAAATACGGTGTTTTTCGGGGAGGTCTTTCTGAACGAGGGGGGGATCGTCACGAGTGCCTATGTGACGGGGCCGGGTGACGCCGAGGGAGGTTTGTATTTCGGCGACCAGGATGTGCCCTTCTTCGCTGGGGAACGTCACTCGTCAATCGAGAGTCTGGAGGAGCATTTTCCGGATGGCACCTACTCTTTTCATTTCGATACGCCTCATGGAAATGTGAGGGACATGCCGGTCACTTTTTCGAAGAGGGGGCAGGAGTCGAGGAACCCTGCCCCCATCCGTATGACACTCCATCAGAATGGAGAAGTTGCGGACCCGAATGCCATAGACCCGAATGAAGACCTGCTTGTGACCTGGAGTGAGTTTGAACATGGGGCTGCCGATCCCCTAGGTATCATCGATGACCTGATCTTCGTGATCATGGGGGATTGCCTTGGGGTGAAGACCGTTCATAGTGGTGCGGCCTTCGGAGATTCGTTTCTGACTTTTGCGGACAAGGAGTTCACGATTCCAAAGGAGAGCCTGCGCCCGGGTCAGCCGTTTCAGGTCGAGATCGAGTTCTCGGAAATGGACACGGACAGGCAAAACGACCTGACCTCTATCATCACGTATGCCGCCTCGACCTTCCTGGACATCAGAACCACGGGAGCCAACGAGGACGATCTGGTCTGCCCGGCCCAGCCACTGGCCATGGATGGTGGTCAGACGGATAGAAGGAAGCCTGGAGGGTAGGCGATTCCCTGAGCGTGATCGGCATCTCTGGAGTGCTCTTTTTGACGAAGAACCGCATCGGTCGACAGGCACTGTCCACGGCCTGGGAGCGCAGGGTCGCCCGCACGTCGATGGTCGTGGCGGTCGCCACGCTTCTGGTGTCCCTCGCGGTCACCTCCGGGCTGATGCGGGAGTTGATCCCTTTTTGGGTGGCGCTACCCCTCTCGGTGCTGATCACCTACCTGGTCCATGCCAACATGACCCGACCGGTTCGGCGGCGGCGGGCGATCCTAGCGCAACCGTTCCCCACCGACTGGGAGGAGGTCCTTCAGCGCGAAGTCGCGTTCTTCCGCGCCCTGGATTCCGAGGAACAGCAGCGCTTTCGCACGGAGCTGCTGGTGTTCCTCGGCGAGAAGCGTATCACGGGAATCAAGATGGAGCTGGACACCACGACGCGCGTACTGGCTGGGGTCAGCGCGATCATCCCCATCTTCGGTTTCCCCGAGTGGGAGTGGGAAGAAATCAGAGAAGTACTGATCTATCCCGATCGCTTCGACGAGGATTTTGCGTTCGAAACCGGGAACGAGAGACACACCCTGGGCATGGTCGGCACCGGCCCGCTCAATCGGTTGATGATTCTCGCGAAGCCCGACCTTCTCGGTGGCTTCCGTAACCCGGGAGATAAGCGTAACGTCGGCATCCACGAATTCGCCCACCTGGTGGACAAGTCAGACGGCACAATCGACGGGGTGCCCGGGGTTGGGCTGGATCGGACGACGGTCGGCCCGTGGATCGAGCTGATGAGGCGGAAGGCGGAGGAGATCCATCGTGGCGACTCGGACATCAATGAATACGCACTGACCAACCAAGCCGAGTTTTTTGCCGTGGCGACCGAGTATTTTTTTGAGCGCCCTGGTGTGATGGAACGGAAGCACCCGGAGCTCTATTCAATGTTAGCGCGTGTGTTCCAGCAGGATCTCGGGGAGCGTGCGGCGGCGTTGGCCCGGGAGATCAAACGTGGCAGGCCGCGTTTCGGACGCAACTCTCCCTGCCCCTGCGGAAGCGGTGCGAAGTACAAGAAGTGCTGCCTCGGGAAGTCGCAGCACGGGTCGTAGCACGCGACGGACCGCTGGCCCGCCGGCACCGGGAGGGTTCTTTTTGTTTCTTATGACACCTTTTCCGCGATTCCCCTGGATCCCACGGCGAGGTTCTGTCCACCAAAGCCTTTCGGCTAGGGCAAAGCATCGGATACGCCTGGGCGTCCTCGCCTTGGTGGCAGTTTGGGCGGCGGTCTTTTCCTATCATCTAACGAAACCCCTGCCTGAGGGCATTTCGGTCGCGGGGCCCATGCGTTCAGCTTCGGGGATCGAATTTCTCTACGATCTTTCCTACCAGATCGCGGGGCAGCCCGCTTTGGAGCACAGGATTTTCGACCGTGTCCTCTCCATGATCGACACGGCGGAAGAGTTCGTGGTCATCGACATGTTCCTCTTTAATGGTGAGCATGGAAGTGAGCGAAACTACCGGTCCCTCTCCCCAGAGCTGACCGACCATCTCGTCTCCCGGAAAGCCTCAAATCCTGGCTTGAAGGCGACGTTCATTACCGACGAGATCAACAATTTCTATGGCGCGTACACCGGCCCCGAACTCGCCAGACTCCGCGACGGGGGCATCCAGGTCGTCACCACTCGGTTGTCCCGTCTTCGTGATTCCAATCCGGTCTTCTCCGCAGGCTGGAGGATGCTGGCGGGCTGGTTCGGGACTGCCGGTCCCGGATGGCTGCCCCATCCCCTCAGCAGTACCGGGCAAGAGGTCACCGCCCGCGCGTACTTGAAACTCCTCAACTTCAAGGCCAACCACCGAAAGCTCATCGTCACTGATAAGGGGTGCCTCGTCACCTCTGCAAACCCTCACGACGCTAGCAGTTTTCACTCGAACATCGCCTTCGCGGGAGCGGGCCCCATCTGCGCCGACCTTCTGGCGGCAGAGCGTGCGGTGGCAGCCTTCTCAGGCGGGTCAGTTGATGATTGGCCGGGCTACCAGGCCGACGCCGGAGCCGGAGCGCCACAACTCGGTGAGGGAACCACTCAACTCGTGACGGAGGGGAAGATCCTCGAGGCGTTCCTGAGGGACATCGGCGCCGCCGGGCTGGGTGACTCGGTAGAACTGGCCATGTTCTACCTGGCGGAGCGTCAGGTGGTGGAGGCGCTGCTGGACGCGGAAGAAAGGGGAGCTTCCGTTCGCCTGATTCTGGACCCGAACAAGGACGCCTTCGGGCGGGAGAAGGGTGGAATCCCCAATCGGCAGGTGGCCCGGGAGCTGATTACCCGATCCGATGGCCGGATCGCCGTGCGCTGGTACGATACCCACGGTGAGCAGTTTCATACCAAGCTGATCATGGTGACTCGGAAAGATTCGGTGGTGATCATGGGTGGCTCGGCGAACCTCACCCGTCGGAATATCGACGATTACAACTTGGAGGCGGACCTCCGATTCGTTTTGCCGCTGGGGGCACCCGTAGCCATCGCCACGGCGGACTACTTTGACCGGGTCTTTGCCAACGAGGGAGGGGACTTCACGGTTCCCTTCGAGACGTACCGGGACGACAGTTGGGTAAAGCGAGTGCTCTACCGTCTGGAGGAATTCACGGGGTTTTGTTCGTTTTGACGGGCAGGGCCTGAAGCCAAGCCGTGCTTTGCTGATAGCCAGCGTGTAAGTTCTCCCAAGGCTCTTCTCCTTTCACAACCGGGGCGGGAACGTGACCCGTCAACTCACCGCTATCATGTTTGCCGACATGGTCGGCTACACGGCCCTCATGCAGGAAGATGAGCGGAGGGCCAAGCAACTCCGTGACCGACAGCGAGAGGTTCTGGAGCTCCGCGTCGCCGAGTTCGAGGGGAAGATTGTTCAATTCTACGGGGATGGGGCTCTTTGCGGGTTCCAAAGTGCCATTCAGGCGGTGGAATGCGCCGTTGCAGTCCAGGTCGATTTACGTCAGGAACCGACGGTTCCCGTCCGAATTGGGATTCATCTTGGGGATGTCGCTCACGACCAGACCGGCGTATACGGAGATGGAGTGAATCTAGCCGCTCGGATTCAGCCTCTCTCCGTCCCGGGTGGAGTCCTGATCTCCGGGAAGGTCGCCGACGAGGTCAAGAACCAACCTGGGATCTCCACCCAGTTGCTGGCTCAGGTCGCCCTGAAAAACGTCCGGGAACCGCGGCGGGTCTTTGCGGTTACTCAAGCGGATTTGGCCGTTCCCACCGGGAAAGATGTGAAAGGCTGGGCCACGGTAGATGCGAAGGGGCGAAGGATAGGCAGAGGAGTGAAGGTGGCTTGGTGGGGGGTGGCGCTGGCCACCGCAGTTGGT
>JBDHMC010000170.1:0-5432 GCA_039656355.1 Gemmatimonadota bacterium
CAGATCCTGGCTGAAGTCGCGTCTCCGGAGCTTCAGAAGCTAAGTCAGGAGATGGTGGACATGCTCTACTCCTACAGTGAGTTGGGTTTCCAGGAGTTCTGGACCCTGGACTATGTCACTGGGATCCTGGAACGAGAAGGCTTCGCCGTTGAGCGGGGCTGTGCCGGAATGCCCACATGCTATGTAGGAAGCTGGGGCTCAGGGAAACCCGTGATCGGCTTTATGGGGGATATCGACGGCCTCCCGGAGACTTCCCAGAAACCTGGGGTCTCCTGGCAGGAGCCACTCATTCCTCTTGGCCCAGGCCATGGTGAAGGTCACAACAGTGCCGCAGCGGTGGACATCGTTGCTGCCATCGCAATCAAGCGAGTCATGGAGCGTCACGGCCTGGAAGGAACGCTGAAGGTGATTCCAGGCGTGGCCGAAGAGCTCGTGTCGAGTCGGAACTACATGGTGAGGGCCGGGCTCTTCGACGGCATGGACGTCATGCTCTCCACCCATATTTCCAACAGGATGACGACCGGCTACGGAATCAGCGGCTCAGGCCTGGTTTCCACCATGTTCACCTTCACCGGTCAGTCGGCCCATTCCGCCGGGTCACCCTGGTCGGGCCGGAGTGCCCTCGACGCGGCCGAGCTCATGGACATCGGATGGAACTTCCGGCGGGAGCACCTCCGCCTTCAACAACGCTCCCACTCCATCATCTTCCACGGGGGCAACCAACCCAACGTAGTGCCTTCCGAAGCCACGGTTTGGTACTACTTCCGGGAGTTGGATTATCCCCGAATCAAGGATCTACACGAATTGGGGCAGACCATGGCCCAGGCCGCTGCCATGATGACGGGGACTACCGTGGAAGAACGGCCCCTGGGAGCAGCCTGGCCGTCGAACATGAGCAAGCCGTTGGCGGAGGTGATGTACGCGGCCATGGAAACCGTGGGAATGCCTGAATGGAGTGAGGACGATCAGGCGTTTGCCAAGGCTGTCCAGAGAATGATGGAGAGTGACACCATCGGTCTTCGGACTGAGATCCAGGACAGCCTCGCCGAGGCCAGTCAGGGCATGGGGGGAGGAAGTGATGACATCGCTGAGGTATCCTGGAACGTCCCCACAATACGCCTCCGTTATCCCGGGAATATTCCGGGGACCACCGGGCACCACTGGTCAGCGGGCATCGCCATGGCCACACCTATCGCCCACAAGGGAGCCAACTTTGGGTCCAGGGTCATCGCCCTGACGGCCATTGAGCTCCTCTCCAAGCCGGACCTGGTGGAAGAGGCGTGGACCTACCATAGGGATGTGACTACCAAGGAATACACCTGGGAATCCCTCCTCCCGGAGGGCACCGAACCTCCCATCTTCCTGAACGCGGACAAGATGGAAAGGTATCGGCCACTCCTGGAACCCCTCAAGTACGACCCTACCCGGTTCGACACGTATCTGGAGCAGCTTGGCGTCGTCTATCCGGTGCTGGAGAAGCCGGCCTCGGTTGGGGAGAGAAGATGATCGGATCTTTCGGGGCAGGCCCTTGACCCGCGGGCCCCGGAGCCAGAGTGACTCCGGGGCCTGCCAATCAGCCTTCCCTACCCCTCGCCCATCACCCAATTCCAGCGGACCTCTGCCATCTCCACCACCGCTCCTGCGTCTTCCCCCAGAAGGAACCCCTTCCCCACCAACTCCCGGGTAGCGGCCCGCACTCTCTCCAGGTAGACGTCCTTGCTGGGATAGAGGGCTTCAACGCTGGGGCGTGGGTCCCCAACGGATACTCGATCCGCTTCGGTCTTTGAAAGCGGAATGAAGGTCCCACGAAAATCGGTCAACTCTTCTACACCCCCTACATATCCCCATCGTAGATTCCACGGTGCATACGTACCCAGTGGAGCCCTCAACTCCCAACCCCGAACTCCGGCGACTTCATTTCCGAGGCCATCCACCTGGGACACCATGGACGGGAAGGCAGGCCCCAGCTCTGGGGGCTGACGGTCCACGATTCCCTCGGTCCACCAACGAGGGCCGTAATCCGCCCTATAGGCCTCATGAATCACCTTCGGAGTCGAGACGCCCGGGATATTTGGGAAGGCTAGCCCCAGGGGAGGAACGAGGGTCCCATCCCCTATCCTCGGGAAAGCGCTTTCTGGAGGGGCAAGATCTTCCTCCACCCAACCCACGAGCCGGATGGCCAGAGAACGGAGTGGAAAAGAGAGATTCAGAGGGTTACCCCGATAAACCGGGACCCCGGCCTCGCTCATCCGGGCCCCTTCGTCAGGGGGGAAGCTCCACCCTGAGTGTTGGGCGCTTGCCAAATGGTAGATCCGCTCGTTTTCCATGGGTTCGATGTCCTGGGTCCCATCCACCGAAGTGTGGATCAACGACGCCGCTCGGCCCCAGTATTCATATCCCGTATTCGTGTAAAAGACCAAAGGGAGGTGGTCGGGCCGCTGGACAGAAAAAAGGCCTTCTTCTCTTTCGGACACGAGATCTCGTTGGGTTCGGCTGGTGAAGGGGAAGAGATCTGTGGGATAGAAGAAAGCCGAATATCTGTGAGCGTCCCTGGAGGGTTGGCCAAAACGGTGGTTGAAGCTGCCTCGGCCCGCCCCGGCCGTGTGGATCAGCATTCCATCGAAGACCTTCCGGCCCCCTTCGTCGGTGTTGAATCCCTGGTAGAGGAAGTGCCTGAGGAAGCGGCCCGTCTGAGAGACTCCGAAAGCCACACCCAGGTTGACAGGGAAGAGGCTGTCCAGCTCATACTTCGCGTAGGAAAGGACGTCCCGGATGGCGGCCAACCCCAGCCCTACGACCCGAGGGTCCTGGGATGTATAAACAAGCTCGTAAATGAACCCGGCCTTGAATCCACCCTCCAAAGCGAGGCGCGTCAGTTGGAGTTCCTCGTCTCCTTCCACCGCCCCTTCCTGGGGCGGCAATAACCACCAGTTCTCGCGAGGAATCACCTCACGGGGCGCCATCCGTCCGGATCTCACCGTCAAAACCTGCTCTGGATCATCGTCGGAAATGGGCGAATACCCACGGTGATTCCGGTGCCCCAGCTGGAGGATCTCGGTGTCCTCATCCACGGTCCAATCGGCCCTCACCAAACCCTCAATGGCCCCACCCGGGAGCTGGGCCCGCGGAACATGAAGCCTGAGAAGGCCCTCCCGCTCCGGGACATCCCATTGCCACCCGAGCCAGATAAGCGTCAGGCCTTGGTTCAGGAGGAGCCCATCTCCAAAATCCGACTCAAAGCTGGGGTCGAGCACGCTCCGGTCGGCTTGATTGAAATACCTGAGGCTGGCCTTTCCTCCTCGGTTACTCACCTCCACCCATGCCACGCCTCGCCGGAGAGAGGGGTCTTTGGGTTGGAGGACCATGAAGTCGGCCCAAACACCGACCACTATCCCGTCTTCGTTCGTCGGCGCCCATTTCAGATCCACCACCGAGGCGTTGGCCGGATCGGCGGGATCAAATGCGAAAAAGATCCGCCCCACCAGCTTTTCATAGGCCCCGGCAGATCCCCATTCTCTTCCTCCGAGAACGTCCTCTCTTCTATCGACCTGGACACGAACGACCTCGGCTTTGGCCTTTTCCCCCGGGACCGGTGCTGCCACCATCAAGAACAGAAGGACACCCTTCAGGAACAGCCCATTGTGCCTCTCCATCCTTACCCTCCTCTTTGGAGCGGAATCCTTCGGGACGTCCACCTGTCCCCCTTCCTGCCCAGGAGCCTGTCCGCACCCCACGGCGGGGACAGGGCCTTAGAAGCCTACTACCAATCCGAGGTCGAGCACCAGGTAACGAAGCTGAATTGTGGGTTGGACCGAGAAGGGGACCTCTCCCGCACCATACCTGACACCGGGACTTAGGCTCATTCTCTCTCCCACTTTGACCAAGACTCCACCACCGACCTCAAAACCAGTACCCCCATTCGACGTGAGTTTCTGGACCTGACCCTCATCCAGGAGCCTGCCCTCGATCCGAGGCGTGTGAAGCCCACCCTGAATCCAAGGTCGGACCCTCCTGTCGCCCAGGACTACTCTCAGAGCGATGTCAAACCCGGTGGAAACCCATGCCTTCCCTTCTTGGCATACGTCCTCATCACAGCTGAAGCGATGTTGACTGAATCCCAGGTATCCACCGACTACGTGGAAAAGGGGGAAGGTGAACCCCATTCCCAGGGACGGCCCCCCACCGGTTTCTCCCTCCCATCCACGGGCGGCGTCGCGGAAGGCCGCCACTGGAAGGGTGTACCCCCCCCTTATCTGGAAGGCATAAGGTCCTTCCTGCCCCTCAACGGTCGTTGAACTCACGCCCAGGCCCAACCCCAAGAGGGTTGTGACGATCCGTGTCCGTGTTCCATTACCTGGGTTCATTGTAGGGATTGGCCTCCACGGTTTTGGCAGGGGTCACACCGGGGTATATTCACCTCCCGAGAATCGAATCTTCTGGTTCGGCTTCGATTCTGAAAGCCTTTTCCCTTTTTCTGCACCCCAGAGGAGATGGAAGGAACGGTTTCCCTCTTCGGATTTCCCACCACATCAGCGCAGTTGGAGGTGCTCTCCCGGTCAACTGCCTGGCGGGTCTTTCGGGCGTCCGCCTTCTTCGGAGGAGGTCTCCTTCTGGCCCCTGCGGTGGGCCTGGTTCCACCCCACGCGCCATGGGCGGTGGCGGTTCTCGGGATCGGAGGGATCATGGGACTTCGGAAATGGAGAGAGCGATTCACCATCCTTTCGTTCAAGGGCACTTGCCCGAAATGTGGTGGAGCCCTCTCCCTGGCCTCCGGGATCCCCTTGCGGCCTGTCATGACCGTGCCCTGTCACGGATGTAACCATGATTCCCGTTTGATCACACCCATCCCCGAGAGTCGCATCGAGGCAGAGGGGTTCCAATGAAGTTGGGGGCAAAGATCTTCGGGATCCTATCCGGCGTCCTTATCCTGTATCTCCTTTGGGGGTTGCTGCTCCCCGGAACCTGGGAAGCGGAAGCCGATACGGTTCTTCCTGCTGCCCCGTCCATGGTATTCCCCTTCGTGAACCGAATAGATTCACTTGTTCTCTGGAATCTCATGCCGGAGTCTGGTTCGGAATTTCTGGGACCCGCGGAGGGCGTGGGTGCTGGCCTTCGTTGGGACGACCCCCAGTATGGAGAGGGCCAGTTCCAAATCCACGTCAGCCAAGCTGAAACACGGGTGGAGTACGAGGTCCTAGTGGAGGGTGGGTCCCTTAGAATTAACGGAATCTTCTCGTTGAGCCGGGAAGGAGGCGGGACCCGCCTCCATTGGGCGGAAAAGGGGGACTTTGGCTGGAACCCACTGATGGGATATGCTGCAAGAGGGATGGGCGCCGCCCAGAGTGAAGCCATGCGGTCGAGCTTGGAGACACTCCGGTCCCGGTTGGGAGGGGGTGAGCCCCTGTCAGATATGTGAACGGATCCAGCCTGGC
>JBDHMC010000171.1:0-5382 GCA_039656355.1 Gemmatimonadota bacterium
CGGGATATCGTTCAGCCGGAGGTATAGGGTGAACTGACCCCTATGGTGAACGATGTGGTTCAGAATCATCCCCCGGATTACTGCGAGTCGGGGCATGGTGAAGAGCTCCTTCCCTCCGTAGAGGAGAGTCCATGGTGCCATGAGTTCTTCGTCGGTGGCACCCTCCAACGCATTCCTGAGTTCTGCCACGCTCTGGTCGAAAGCGGCCAGGACACCCTCGGGCGTTTCCGACGGCGGGGGAGGAACGAACTCGCCCTTCTCCGGATCCAGATCCATGGACTCTGTTTTGAGTGTCGCCGCTCCCCACCCGGGCAGCCGAGCCAGATGGTTCGCCAGCTCCATGAACGAAAAGGACTTCTCGTGAGGCTTCCAACTGAACTTCTCGCCAGGGGCTCGCTCGAGGGTCGTGCGGGTCTTTTCCATTTCCTGGTCTAACTCGGGTAACATGGCCGAACTCAGCTTCATGTGTCTCTCCTCTTGGGAAGGCCGTTGGGATAACTCAGGGAGGACTCAGCGGATTCCGCAGCCTGGTCCAAAAGGGCTACCCGTAAACAGAGGGCGAGTTCTCTATTGCAGGGAAGCTCTGGTGGGCACATGGTGGTGACAGGGACAGCCCTCTTCGAGAGATGAGGCACCCATCGGAAGGCAGTACCGAGAGGAGAGTCAGGGATGCCAGCTAATCTGACCCCCATCTACCGAGAAGCTGACGCCAAATTCAAGGCCGCGGTCACCCGGGAAGAAAAAATTGCCGGTTTGGAGGAGATGCTCCGGGTCATACCCAAGCACAAAGGCACCGAACACCTCCAGGCCGATCTCCGGTCCCGCCTTTCCAAGCTCCGGCAAGAACCTAAGAAAAAGGCCGTCTCCAAGGGATTGAGCCATAAGATCCCAAAGGAGGGAGCCGGACAGGTCACGCTGGTGGGAGCCCCCAACTCGGGGAAATCGAGCCTGGTTGCCACCCTTACCCATGCGAAGCCGGAGGTGGCTGCCTACCCTCTCACCACTCTGAAGGCCAGTCCGGGCATGATGCCTTACGAGGACATCGGTTTTCAGCTCGTGGACCTCCCTCCAATCTGCCATGAACACGTTGAACCCTGGGTCTACGATATCATCCGAGCCTCCGACCTGGTCTGGTTGGTGGTGTCGGTCCAAAGCCCTCTCCTAGGGCTGGATCTGACCGAGGAGCTTCTCAGCAGCAAGGCGATCGGGTTGTATCCCGCGGACACCAGGGCCCCTGAGGCGGGACGCCCAGGGTGGATCTACAAGAAGACCATGCTGGTGGTGACGGGTATGGACCTGCCCGGTGCCCAGGGGGATCTGGAGGCACTGGAAGAACTGGTGGAGCTCCCCTGGCCCAAGGCGACTGTATCAACCACGACTGGCGCCAGCCTGGACGAGTTGGGAAGAGAGACCTTCAAGGCTTTGGACATCATTCGTGTGTACTCGAAAGAGCCACGGAAGGAACCGGACAAAACCCGGCCATTTACCCTGCGAAGAGGCGCCACCGTCGTAGATCTGGCCAAAGCGATCCACAAGGAGATCGCTGAGGAGGTCAAGTTCGCCAGGGTTTGGGGGCCGAGCGCTTTCGACGGACAGTCCGTCCACGAGCATCACGTGCTCGAAGAGGGCGATGTGGTGGAGTTACACCGGTAGGGTCCAGAAACCTACTGTGGCGGGCCAGATCTCCCTGAAGCCAGTACCTGCGTTAAGCCTCTGCCGGAGCCTTCTGTAGACGTTTGTAGATGAAGATGCCGATAGCGACGAGCACCCCGACCACCCCCAGGGCCAAGACGATCAGGACGGCCTTGAGGAGGAAGGCCAGTAGGGCAATGACCCAGCCCGTCACCGGCACCATGATGATTTTGAGGGCTTCCAGTAGAAGGAAGCCCAGAATCCCGGTAACTGTCAGTCCAGCCGCGAATTTCATCGACTCTTCCCAGGGTCAGTGTCCACCGTGCCAGGCGCCACGGAGCCCGTGCCGCATAAGGCTCTACGTGCTCCTAACATCGGCAGTTTCAAATCTGATCTGAAACCTAATCCCGCAAGACCCCTGTCACCAAGGGTAATCCGTCGAGAAATCACGGGACTGGCGGCAAAGATGGCTTGGTCGCATCCTATTTGCGGGCCCGAGGGCGGCTGGACGCTTATCGGAGCCCACGGATCGAGGCCCCCCACCCGACCGCATGGAGTTTTGGCGACCGGGTTCGGCTCCGAACCGGGACTTTCCCTCAGATCTAGGGAGCTCCTGGCAACCATGACGGACTTGATCGAGGTTCTCAACACGGGACTGGCCGGCCGGTACCGCGTCCAAGCTGAGCTCGGCAGAGGTGGCATGGCCACCGTTTACCGTGCCGAGGATCTCAAGCATGACCGCAGCGTGGCCGTGAAGGTTCTGCTTCCGGAGCTCGCCTCGGTCGTGGGTCCAGAGCGCTTCCTTCGTGAGATTCAGATCGCCGCCAACCTGAGACATCCACATATCCTTCCGCTACTTGACTCCGGCGAGGTCGGAGGTCTCCCGTTCTATGTGATGCCTTTTGTCGAGGGCGAATCGCTGAGAGATAAGCTAAACAGAGAGAAGCAGCTTCCCATCGAAGAGGTAGTGCAGATCGGTCGGGAGGTGGCCGATGCCCTCGCTTATGCCCATGAGAGGGGTGTGGTTCATCGTGACATCAAACCCGCAAACATCATGCTGGACTCTGGGCATGCGGTCGTAGCCGACTTCGGTATCGCCCTCGGAACGCATCATTTCACCTCCGATCGGCTGACCGCCTCTGGGGTGTCCCCGGGCTCTCCCCAGTACATGAGCCCGGAGCAGGCGGCGGGGGAAGATGATGTTGACGGCAGAAGCGACATCTACTCTCTGGGGTGCGTCCTGTACGAAGCACTGAGTGGAGACCCGCCCTTTATGGGTCGGCTTCCGCAGGCGATCCTCGCCAAGAAGCTGAGGGAATCGCCGCCGAGCCTGAGCGTCGTTCGGGATTCCGTTCCGGAGTCCCTGGAGTACGTGGTCAGCAGAGCCCTGGGAAGGAGCCCGGCCGACCGTTTCAAGAACGCATTAGAGCTCCGGGAAGCGCTGCAGACGGTTGCCGAGGGCCGGTCCATCACTACAGGGCTCGGCCTGGCTGCGTCAGACACCCCACCGAAAGGACTACCCATCTCCAGATGGGCAGGCGTCGCCGCAGCTGCCACACTGGTCGGCCTCGCACTGCTGACAACCATCGGATTCCTTACCACACGGGTCTACGACGAAAAGTTGGGCGTTCCCGCTGCGTTCACCCCAACTAGATCCGACTTCCCCATCGTGGGCTTACAGGCTTTGTTGCCTGAGCTCTTCTGGGGCTTCTTGGCGATATTAGGGTTCGTAGCCCTCAGTTATGCGTGGCGGGTTGTTTCGTACGGACTCCATCGGGCACCGGGCCTCGGGGATACCCTCGACACCTGGCGCCACACCTCCTCCCAAGCGTGGTGGAGGGTATGGACACCCCTTAGCCCCGTAGCCGTAGCTGACGCGTTTTTCCTCACCGCCGTCCTGGCGGGCGTCGTCGTGTTGAGCCCGTTCTGGGAGTTTCTTTCTGTGATGTGGACTTCCGACACAGAGGTTCTCTCCTCCGCGATTAGCCGGCAACATGAGAGCTATACCCTTACCCTCACTGTCCTGATCGTCGTTCTCCTGGTCATCTGGCGCAGTGTTTTCCGCTATCTGCGGGAGAGGGGACCCATTGGCTGGCGGGTCGCAGTCTCACGATGGGGGAGCCTGGCCCTTATCATTTTTCTCCTGATTATTGCAACGCTGCCATGGCGCCTCCGTTACGACAATAATCATGAGAGGGCTCTGTTGGATGGTGAGCCGGCGTACATCCTACTGGAGACCGAGTCGGACCTGGTCATCTATCAGACCGGAAGGCAGTCGGCAGCCCGGTACCCCAAGGACGAAAACATTGATCTCGAGCGTCTAGGAGTCATCGGATACCTGTTCGAGGACGTGGAGGATTTCGAGAACGACGGATCGTGAAAAGACGCGCGACGATGGGTTTAACCGTAAAAGGGAGGATCCCATGAAGAGGCTAATGTTCTGCTCGATGGTGGCCGTGATGGTCTGTCTTGGTAGCGCACACCCCGTGGTGGGCCAGGATGAGGAGGGGGGGGGAGGCCTAATAGACTGGATCCATAGGCTAAGTGGGCCCTCCATGCTCGGCCCGGCGGCATCCTACTACTGGGGATGGGAGAAGATCCGCTTGCGGATCAACCTTTCCGGTCGCCTCCCGGTGGGCTTCAAGGATAGTACGATCGATGACGACCACGGCCTCAACATGCTCTCGCTCCAGCCGACCATCGAGATTCCGATTTGCGGGGGGCCCCTTGAGGTCGGCGTAGGTCTCGCCGGGCACAGGCTTGGTGGGGACCATGACGCTGTCTACCACCTGTCCATTCCGGTTTTTGGACAGCTTCGACTCCCGGTCGGCACTTCAGGAAACTGGTTCTTCCGAATCGGCTTGGGTGGTCACTACTTCCCGAGTTTTGATGCCGAGGACTTCGATGGGGGAAAGGTGAAGGTAGAGACCGATGGCGGGGAGTTCACCCCCGGAGTGATTCTGGGGTTGGACTACAGGAGGAACTGAGCTGATCCACAGCCTCCACCTGGGAATCCAAAGCGAGGGAGAACTCTTCCGGGTTCTCCCTTAGCTTCTCCCAAGGGCCAGGGCCAGCTCCAGCTCCTCCTCCACCCAGGGATCCTCTTCCACGTGGAGACGAAACAGGAGGGCCTCGGCCACCTCGAACCCACCGTCTCCCGGGATGCCGCCCCGATCTAGGATCTGGCCCAGGGCCCAGGCCGCATGGCCTCGAATCGTCGACTCTGGGTCGTCCAGCGCCCGGGCCAAAACCGGCACGGCCTCCCGGGAGCCCCAGTTTCCCAGGGCCACGGCCACATTCCTCAGGAGGCCCCTTCGCTTGGCCCGTCTCAGGGGACTCCCACTGAACCGAGTGGCAAACTCCTCCTCGGAAAGATCCATGAGCTCCATGAGGGAAGGACCATCGGTATCCGGCCCGGCCCGGTAGGCCAATTCCGGCGCAACCTCGGCGAACTTCTGGTTCCAGGGGCACACCTCCTGGCAGATGTCGCAACCGAAAATCCGGTTTCCAATGGCGGACCGGAACTCCCTTGGAATGGGCCCCTTCAACTCAATGGTCAGGTAGGAGATGCAACGCCGGGCATCCATGACAGGAGCCCCGCGTCCATCCCGGCCCAACAAAGCTCCTGTGGGGCAAGCGTCCAAGCAGGCCCTGCAGGTACCGCAATGATCGGCCTCGAAGGGAGGGTCCGGCGGAAGGGGCAAGTCCAGGAGAAGGAGGCCCAGGAAGAAGTATGAACCTAGGCGGGGG
>JBDHMC010000172.1:0-5357 GCA_039656355.1 Gemmatimonadota bacterium
AACGCCCGCCAAAGACGTGAAGTACCGTTTTTACTACTCCTTTCCGGTACTCCTCTCGCACCACGACCCCGGCGTTCTCTACACCGCCGCCCAGTACGTCTTCCGATCCACCGACGAAGGCCAATCCTGGGACCAGATCAGTTCCGACCTCACGCGGAACCGACAGGACGTGATGGGCGAAATATCCGGTGGGCCCATCAGCTCCAATGCTTCGTCGCTATTTCACGTAAGTCTCATCCGGACCCTGGCCGAGTCTCCCCTCCAGGAGGGTGAGCTCTGGGTGGGTACCGACGACAGCACGGTTCAGGTATCGCAAGATGGTGGCGCCAGTTGGCTGGACGTCTCTCCTCCGGATCTCCCGGAGTGGACCACCATCACCGCCATCGATGTTTCTCCCCACCGGCGGGGGACGGTCTATATCTCTGGAGAACGTCACAGAGTGAGCGACCGCACGCCGTATCTATACAAGACTTCCGACTTCGGCAGCACCTGGCAGTTGATCACACAAGGGATTCGGGAAAACGACTACTCGTGGGTCATTCGGGAGGATCCGGTCCGACCGGGGCTCCTCTACGCCGGAACGGAAACCGGCGCTTATATCTCCTTCGACGCCGGGGACTCGTGGCAGTCCCTCCAGGCCAACCTGCCGCCGGTATTGGTCATGCAAATGCTGGTGAAGGACGACGACCTGGTGGTGGCAACCCATGGGCGGGGCTTTTGGATCATGGACAACGTCTCGTCCTTGCGTGCCATCACCCCCGAAGTGGCGTCGGCCCCGGTCCATCTATTTGAAGTAGCCCCCGCTCTTCGTCGCCTTCGCGGAGGGAGGGGGTACTCGGGACCCTCGGACGCAGCCAGGAACCCTCCGAGGGGGGTGATGATCGAATATTATCTGGCTCAGACATCCACCAGTGAGGTGCTGCTCACCATCACGGATGCGGGGGGCGAAATCATCCAGCAGTTCTCCAGCGGGTCGGAGGAAGGACCCAATCCCTCCACCGGGGCAGGGATGAACCGATTCTTTTGGGACATGCGATATCCGGGTACCCGGATGCCTCCCTCCCCCGGAGCCCTGGACGGGTTCCTGAGCATCGATTACTCACCGCCCTCACCACCGGTTGCCCCTCCCGGACAATTCATGGTCCGACTCTCCGTGGACGGGCAGGCCTACGAGGAGCTGTTCGAGATCCGGAAAGATCCGAGAGTGAAAGCCAGCGACGCCGATCTCAGGGCCCAGTTCGAGCTCATGGTCGACCTCCGAGACCGGTTTTCCGAAGTGGCCGACGCCGTAGTGAGAATCCGAGAAGTCCGAGGGCAGGTTGAAGGGCGTCGGGCTGAGCTGCCAGAGGCTTCCAGGGTGGAGGCCGAAGGGATCCTGGACGAGTTGAGGGAGATCGAGGGCATTCTCACGATTTGGATGGGATCCGAGGCCCACCCCATGATGTGGAGCCCACCGGGGTTGACCGAAAAGCTGAGCTCGCTCTCAGGGGCTGTCGGCGCCGCCGATGCCAAACCCACGGAATCGATGTACGCGGTATTCGAGGACCTCTCGGAACGCTTCGAGGTCCAACTTATGCGGTTGAACCAGGTCATTGAAGAGGCGGGTCAATCTCAATAGGACGCACAGGTCAAATTACTTGAGAGGAAGCCACATGGATTTCACGGACAAGCGGGTTCTGGTGACGGGCGGTAGTCGGGGTATTGGGTTCGCCATCGCAGAAGCCTTCATCGACGCTGGTGCGCGTGTGGCTGTAAATGGCAAAACTGAGGGATCCGTGAGGGCCGCCATGGAGAGTCTCGGCGGTGGTGAGCGCGTAGTGGCAGCGCCCGGCGATATCGGAACCGTCCCCGGTTGCGAGTCAGCGGTAAGAACCGCCGTCGACGCTTTTGACGGCCTCGACATTCTGGTGAACAGTGCCGGTATCGGTTCCGGCAGACCCATAGAAGATTCCGACGAGGCGATGTGGGACGCTCACGTCGACGTCAATCTGAAGGGCACGTTCTTCTGTTGCCGTGCTGCGTTACCCGCCTTGCGAAAGTCAAAGGGCAATATCGTCAACATCGCCTCTGATGCCGGCCTGATGGGGTGTCCGGGGATTACCGTGTACTGCGCGTCCAAGGGTGGGGTCGTCAACATGACCCGTGCCATGGCGTTGGAAGTAGCGCCGGACGTACGGGTCAATGTCGTATGCCCGGGTTATGTCGATACCGATATGATCCGCCGGGACCATATAGACAAAAAAGACGACCCAGCCGCAGCAGAGCAGAGGATGATCGACTATGCCCCGCTGAAGCGCATTGCAACGCCAGCCGAAATCGGCCAGGCGGTCCTCTACCTGGCTTCAGTCGAGGCACGTTTCGTGACTGGTGCCGCGTTACCGATTGATGGTGGCTCGACTGCGGGCCACTGAGGTCGGGTCTGTTCCCACGAGAGCAGCGCGGATTCGTCGACCTCCCCCGCCGGGCTCTCCCATCGGGCTCCCCCACCGGGCTCCCCCACCGGGCTCCCCCATCGGGCTCCCCCGCCGGGCTCCCCGGTTCGATCAGCCCGTGGACCTAGTCGACAATGAACACCTGACCACTCAGACAACCTTCTACCGCCTTACTAAAAGCCAGGCCAACCGCCTCGTTCGATACATGCACGTGTCCCCGAAAGAAGCCGTCGTATTGTGCTCGACAGGCTTCCAGTACTTCGGGACTGACAGCGTTGATGCGAATGCCGCGAGGCATATCAACCGCTGCCCCCCTAACAAAACCATCGAGGGCGCCATTGGCGGCAGCAGCACAGGAGCCACCGGGGATGGGATCACGGTTCGTAACACCGCTGGTCACGGTGAAGGATCCGCCGTCATTCATGTAGTCGAAACCCTCCAACACCAGGTTAACCTGCGGCAGAGCCTTCCCCAGAATGCCTTCCATGAACTGTCCGCTGGTCATTTCATGCACCGGACCGAAGTGGACATGGCCGACAGCGCTCACCACGGCATCAACTCTGCCAACCTGTCGATACATCGCGCGAATGCTGTCGATGTCTTCGATATCCATTTGCACATCACCGCTGGTTCTACCAACGCTGACGATTTCATGCCGACCAGACAGGGTTTCTACTGCAGTTTTTCCAACGACACCGGCGGCCCCGACGACAACGATTTTCATCACAATTCCCTCACTGAAACATGCATGGAGATGGTTCTACGGATATTCCCTGCTGTTCGAAACCAGAGTAGGGGGCAACGGACGCGCCGTCGAGGCCGACTCATTTACGAGTCGAAGCGTGTTTCCTAGACCGAGGATTACATCTTGTATTACTATCTCGCCACTCAGGTGGTCGGGAGGGTCGGATAGGGCCGGTGGACTCTGAAAGCCGCTGATCACGTGGAACACACGCCCAGTGGGACAACTCGGGGGAGCGAGGCATGAAGGTCTTCGGAGAAGCTCAGCTCAGGGAGATGGTTGGGGAGGACGAGGCGCTGTCGGCGGTGGAGACAGCCTTCAAAGCCTTGGCCGAGGGTCGGGTGGTTCAGCCACCACCCCTCGGAATGGACCTGGAGGAAGTCCGAGGGGAGGTGCATGTCAAAGGGGCATACCTTCAAGGGGAACCCGTCTTTGCCATCAAGTTTGCATCGGGTTTCTACCAGAACCCTGACCTGGGCCTGCCCGTCGGGGCTGGGCTGGTCCTGGTATTTGATGCCACTACCGGCTTTCCCCTGGCCCTCTTCCAGGACAATGCTTATCTGACCGAGATCCGAACCGGCGGTGCCGGAGCGTTGGCCGCTCGTCTTCTGGCTCCGGACCGACCACTGGCAGTGGCTGTCGTCGGGGCTGGAGCCCAGGCACGGTACCAGCTCCGGGCCGTCAGCCGGGTGAGAGAGATTCAGGAACTCCGGGCCTGGAGCCCTCTCCCGGAAGAGGTCGCCGCCTACGTGGAGGAAATGGGCTCCACCCTCGGTGTTCCGGTGTCGGGTGCGGGCAGCCCCAGGGAGGTGGTTGAGGGGGCGGATCTGGTGATTACGGTAACCCCCGCCAGGGAGCCTCTCCTGGAGCTGGGTTGGCTGGCGAAGGGCGCGACGGTGGTGGCCGTGGGTTCTGACGGACCGGACAAACAGGAGCTTGCACCGGAAATCCTGGGGGCGCCGGCAAAGGTTGTGGTGGACTCCCGGGCTCAGTGCCTTCGCTTGGGGGAGACCCATCACGCCGTGAGCGCGGGGATCCTCGTCCCGGAAGACATCCACGCGGAGTTGGGGGAGGTTCTCCTCGGTATCCGCCCGGGCCGGGAGGGCGAAGAGCTCATCGTTTGTGATCTAACTGGCGTGGGCGCGCAGGATGCAGCCATGGCCGGGGTGGTTTGGGATCTTCTCAGCTAGCTTCATCCTGCCTGCGCCCCCCATATATCCCCGACGGTAAAACCGGCGGGGAAAGGATCCTCCGGGTCCAGGACGTAGGAGGCAAAGCCGGTGATCCAGGCCGTACCCTTCAGTGTTGGGACCACGGCTTTGTACTCACCCACCTTGGTCTCCCGGAGCAGGCGCCCGGTGAAGATCGTTCCCAGGATTCCTTCGTGTCGGAAGTCCTGGTTCAACGGCAGCTCACCCTTTGCCCACATGGCCGCCATCCTCGCGCAGGTGCCGGTGCCGCAAGGTGATCGGTCGAGGCAGCCCGTCCAGGTGGAGGGTTGTTCCCAGTCCAGCTTCCCGGTGGAAACGATCACCGTGTTCTTTCGGTGGGCGTCGGGATTGGTGGCTGGAGCGGAGAGCTGGGCAATGGTGACGCCCCGGATGTCCGGATTTTCGGGATGTATGCAGTCGAGCTGTTCCTGAGTGGCCGCTTTGATCATTTCCCCGACCCGTATGATGTCTTTGGCCTCGTCGGGTGTGAGCCGAAGGCCCAGGGGCTCTGCGTCGGCGATGACGTAGAACATCCCCCCGTAGGACACGTCCACGACCACGGTTCCCAGGTCCGGGACCTCCACCGGGGCGTCCAGGTGAACGGGGAAGGCAGGGACATTCTCGAAGGTAACGCTCTTGACCTTCCCGCCCTCCACAACAGCCCGAACCGAAATGAGACCGGCGGGGGATTCGAGGATCAACTCGGTGACGGGTTCCTGGCATTCCACCATACCCGTCTCGATGAGGACGGTGGCCACGGCTATGGTGTTTGTGCCGGACATGCCGGGATACTCCGTCTGCTCCATGATGACATAACCGGCGGCGGCTTCGAGGTGGGTCGGCGGAAGGATGAGATTACAGTTCGCCGCCGGATAGCCCCGAGGCTCCCGCAACATGAGCTTCCGGAGATCATCGGCCTGGGTTTCCAGAAAGGTCATCTTCTCGAACATGGTGCTGCCGGGAACGTCCAGG
>JBDHMC010000173.1:0-5345 GCA_039656355.1 Gemmatimonadota bacterium
CGAAGGACCTCTCCGGATCCGAGTAATCCGGAAAGGGGACCCGGTGGAAATCGTGATTCGGAGGTAGGAAAGAGAAGGTCTGCCTGCCCACGCCGTATCTCTTGAAAACCAAAGCCCCCACCCAAGCGGGTGGGGGCTTTTTCAAGCCTGGAAATCTACCGGGTCTTCCTAGACCAGGCTCCCTTGGCGTTCTGCCCTACTCGTAGCGGAGAGCCTCGATAGGATCCAATTGAGCGGCTCGCCTGGCAGGCCAAATCCCGAAAAAGAGGCCGATGCCAGCAGAAAAACCCAGGGCCATGACAACCGAGTCCCACGCCACGGCGGTGGTCTGGCCGCCCCAATTCGCAAGCAAATACGCACCTCCCCAGCCGAGCCCAACCCCGACAATCCCCCCCAACATGCAAAGGGCAAGAGCCTCAACCAGGAACTGAAAGAGAATGTTGGAACGGGTAGCGCCCATGGCCTTCCGAACTCCGATCTCTCGGGTCCGTTCCGTGACGCTCACCAGCATGATGTTCATGATCCCGATGCCGCCCACCAGGAGGCTGACAGCCCCGATGCCGGCCAGGAGAAAGGTGAAGGTCTGGGCTGTTGCCTCGAAGGTTTCGAAAAGATCCGCAAAGTTCCGGATGTCGAAATCCGCATCCTCGCCAGGGAGGATCTGGTGCTCCCGCCTCAGGATCCGATCGATCTCAGCATACCCCCGGTCCATGAACCTCTTGACCTCCTCCGGCCGGCCCTCGCCCCCGGTTTGGACCTGGACGGAAACCGCTCCCAGATAATCTCGGCCCCCACTGACTCTGTAGAGCTGTGTGTTTAGGGGTATGTAGACTCGTTCGTCGGGGTTCATCCACCCGGAGGAACTGCCCTTCGTTTCCAAAACCCCGATGATCTCGAAGGTGATCCCCCGAATCTGGACGCTTCGACCCAGAAGGAGAGTGGGAGGAACGCCCCCTAAACTCAGCGGGACGTCGGCCCCAATTACGGCGACCCGTCGCCGGCCCTGATCCTCCCCAACGTCAAAGAGCCGGCCGTGGGACAGCTCATGGTTGTTCATCTCAAAGTACTCGGGCCAGGTCCCCAGCACCTCCAAATTGTCGTTCCACCTCAGGTAGGTCACCTGCTGCCGGGACGAACTCTCTGGAGCAACCTTCAGAAGCCCTCCCGAATTGTCCCGGAGGGCATAGGCGTCATCGGTGTAGAGGCGGGACGAACCTGACGCAACATTACCCATACCACGCCCCCTAAGGGGGGAAATGGATAAGATATTGGTCCCCATTCCCTCGATCTGAGCCTGGATTTGTTGTTGTGCACCCTCCCCGAGAGAGACCATAGTGATGACCGCCGCCACACCGATGATGATCCCAAGAGTGGTGAGCACGGACCGTAAGGCGTTTGCTCGAATGGCGGCCATGGCCACCGCGATGATCTCCCCGGAAAGGAGCGACCCTTTTTGACCGATCATATCCGTATCACCTAATGCCGGCCCATGCCCATGCCAGGCATAATCCCTCTTCCCATCATCCGGTTTCTCATGTCCTCCTGTTCCTGGAGGAGCTGAGCCACGCCGATGAGGGCCACCATCTCCCCTTCCTCCAAGCCTGCCAGGATTTCCGTATTGTCCCAGTCATTCACACCCATGAGGACCGGTCGGACCTCCAGGGTCGAGTCCGCCAGCATGACGAAGGCAATCGCTGGACGGGGGTTGCTGGAGGTATTCAGGAGGCCCGAAAGTGCCGGGTTCGATTCTTGAAGGGCCATGTCGCCTCCTGGGTGTTCCCCAGCAGGCGCACCGTCACCACCACCCATCTGGCTTCTGAAGGAAGCCATGATCGCATCCAGGGAGTCCTGAGAGATTTCCCCGCTGTCGACCTTGGCCCGAAGGTCCTGCATCATGTTCCGGGCGTTGGCCATCTCTCCTGATAATGCCTCTCCACCCTCCCGGGCCCCCCCCTGGGCATCGGTAGCACCGCCGTCGCGAGAAGCCCTCTCACCGGTGGGCGCACCGCCTTCGCGGCCCTGGCCCGGGTCGGATCCTCCGCGAGTCCAGCCACCGCGCATCCCCCTCATCCCCTGCAGCTCCAACCCAGCTTCCTGAGCCATCTGCGCGTACACGGACATGTCCAACTCGATCTCCGGATCCAGGCCCAAGACAGCTGCCGCCGGAGCCATCTCCTGGGTTTGAACGACAGCATTGTTCGGGACCACCAGCACGTTGGGCCGTTCCACCAGGAGGGTCTCAACCTCGGCGTTCATCCCAGGCTTCAGAAGCCCCTGCCGATTGTCCAGCCGAACGATGACCGGAAACATTGTGACGTTTTGCTGGTTTACCGCTTGGGGTTCCATCTTTTCCACGATCCCGGGAAAGGCCCGGCCGGGATAGGCCTCCACCACCACCGACGCCTCCTGACCCGGCTTGATCTGACCCATGTCCGTCTCATCCACCAACACGCGGATCTGGACTTCGTCCAGGTCCGCCATTACGAAGAGAGGCGTGCCCCCTGAAACGTTGGAAGAGGCCGACTGGATCACGTTACCCTCTTCGACGGTTCGGGTGAGGATCGTTCCGGCGCTGGGAGCCCGGATTGTCACGTCATTCCTTTGCAGTTCCCTCAACTCCTTGTTGGTCTCAGCTTTTACCAGAGACGCCTGGGTGTTGGCATAATCAGACCTCTGGCCCTCAAACTCCTGCTGAGTGATGACCCCTGCAGCAAATAGTTGCTGGGAACGTTCCAGCTGAGATTCGGAAATCTCGGCGCGGACCACGGCAACGTTCAGATCGGCCTCAGCCTGCTCGTACGCGTTGACCACATCCCGCGGATCAATCTCGGCGAGGAGGTCACCAGGTTGCACTTCATCTCCCACATCGACGTAGAGTTTGAGGACCTCTCCGGAGGCCTTGGATTTCACCTCGATCTCTCGGACAGGTTCCACGTTTCCGGTGGCCTCAGCCGTAATCCGCATGTCTTGTCGAATCACCGGGGAGGCTTGAAGGCTGGGAGCCTCAGAGGCTTCACCCCGCCCACAGCCGGTCAACCCCACCACGACCACCCCCAGGAGACCACCCATCACGATCCTGCGGGCTCTATCAAGGGCAAGGTGCCTGTCGTTCCCGTTCCCCAAAGAATTGGACCGGGCCAGAATGAATACCTTCATGCTTCGGCTCCTACGTGATGATTAACGAAATCTCTCTCGATCAGTCCATCCAAGAGATGGACTTCCCGCTTCGCATAAGCGGCGATGTTGGTCTCATGCGTTACGAGGACAATGGTCTGGCCCTCTTCGTTGAGATTCGCCAGAACGTCCATGATTTCCTCCCCGGTGACCGAGTCCAGATTCCCAGTGGGCTCGTCAGCCAGAAGGAGAGCCGGGTTGTTGATCAAGGCCCGGGCGATGGCCACCCGCTGCCTCTGACCCCCGGAGAGCTCTGGAGGCTTGTGGTCCATGCGGTCACCCAAACCCACCAACTCCAACTTCTCCCTGGCCAGTTGCCGCCGTTCCTTACCTTTCACACCGGCGTAGATAAGTGGAAGTTCGACGTTATGGAGGGCGGTAGCCCTGGGGAGAAGGTTGAAAGTCTGGAAGACGAAGCCGATCTCCCGGTTCCGAACCCGGGCCAGTTCATCATCCGACAGCTCCTTCACCCGGGTCCCGCTCAGCCAGTAGTCCCCCTCGGTCGGCGTGTCGAGGCATCCGAGCAAGTTCATGAAAGTGGATTTTCCGCTCCCGGAGGGGCCCATGACGGCGACGAATTCCCCCGTGCGAATCTCTATGTCGACTCCTCGGACGGCCCGTACGGTCTCCGCACCCAGGACATAATCTTTTCTCAGGCCTTCGGTCCTAATGATAAGGTCGCTCAAAACTCTCTCCCCTATGGAATTCTCGGTCCGCCTCCACCCTCACCCCTGCCGTCTCCAGATCCCCCGGCCGAGTCCCGCCTGGATTCCTCCCTGCGGGCTCGCATCTCCACCAGGAGTGAATCGTAGAGGATCCGCTGCTCGGCGGTGAGGATCCTCAGCATGTCCTCACGGCTGTTCGCCATGATCTCCCTGTAACGCGAGTTGTACGCTCCATCGAACTCATCATGAAGATCTCTCATCTGAGTCCTGTAATACCCTACGATTGAATCCACCTGCACCTTTTGGGCTTCGGTCAGGCCGACCTGTTCCACGATCAGAGACGGACCGCGATGAGAGGGCCCCCTTGTCTGGGACGACTCACGGGTTGAGTCTCTCGACCGGGGATCAAAGCCGCGGCTTCGCCCATCCATCCCCGCCCTCCCCTCCGGTCTCCTGGCCTCCCCACCGAACACGCCCCTCGCTTCCAACTGCCTGTCCAGCGCCATCCCTAACACGACACCGGATGCGAGGACAAGAAAAAGCACCAAAGCCGTGGTGAGGCGCGCCCTCGTGCTTCGCTCTATAGTCATGATCAGAAGCCTGCCCCGGTCAGGAACGCAACCTCGTCAAGCTCGGCCGTTCGCCCCAGGACCGTGGGGATGGGGTCTCCGACGAGTCCCTCCATCAAGGCCTCTTCCAAAGCAATGGGAGAAAGCGCAGGTGCGGGCTCTTCATGACCCAGTACGAAGATTCCGGCCAGCGTTGCAGCCAAAAGGGCCACAGGCACCAGGGTCTTCCGCCATTGGAAAACGACCTCGGCAATGGTCCATTCCCCAGCCAACCGTCGGCGAGCCAATTCATCCCCGGCCCGCGCCATGACACGCCTGTGGAACCGGAGCCAGTACCCCGGATCCCCGGATCCTGGGTCCAAGGACCCCAAATGTAGTCGGTCATCCAAATCGCTCATGACTCCTCCCCTAACGGGGCACTGCCGTGGAAACCTCCGAGCCGATCCCTGAGGTGTTTCCTGGCAAAGTGGAGGTGGGATCGGACGGTGCCATCCGGGATTCCCAGCCTCTCTGCAATCTCACGGTGTTTCCAACCTTCCAAATCATGAAGGAGCAACACGTCCCGCCGAACCTCGGACAGGCCCTGCAACCCCTTTGCGAGTTGCTCCCTGATCTCCAACAGTTTCAGGTCCTCAGCCGGCCCCCCGACACCCGGAGAAATCTCCGGCGTCAACTATTCGCCTCTCCGGAGGTGCTCCCGGCGAAGTAGGTTCTTGGCCCTATTCCTGACGATGGTAAGGAACCAACCACCAAATCGGTCCGGGTCCCTGCAATCCTCCAACCTTTTCAGGGCGACGAGAAAGGCTTCCTGGGATACATCTTCCGCGTCTTGCGGATTCCCGGTCACCGAGAGAGCTACGAGGTATCCTGGACGCATATACCGCGTAACCAAGACCCCGAAGTCCTTGCTCTGACCCCGGAGGGCCGCTCGTACCAA
>JBDHMC010000174.1:0-5339 GCA_039656355.1 Gemmatimonadota bacterium
GTTGAACCTTTCGGTCATATCAAGGGATTGGCATTTGGGGAGCGCTCCGGAAGCGGGGGATGGGTTCGGTGGAACTCTGCCGCTTTCTCTGGACGAGGGGAACGCTCTGGGGTTGGTCTGGCAGCATACCTGGATCCTGGAGGGGCCTGGAGGGGATAGCCTGGGAATCTTCGAGGGTTTTTTTCCTCGACGGGATCTGGATCAACAGATCAAAATCGCAGGGACGGAAACGCGGGAGCCCGGGCTTCGAATCACCCTCGGGGACGGGGTGGGGAGTGGGCTACCACAGGGGGAGAATGGGTGGCGTTCAGTCACCAGCGTCCTCTCCAACACCGGCATGGACCTCACCCGGAGCGATTACCTGGAGTTTTATGCGGCGGGGGGCGAAGCCATCACGCTGGCCCTGGACCTGGGTCGAGTAAGCGAAGACGCTCTTTTTGTCGATGGGGAGGGAAGAACCTCCGGGACGCACCCCGGGACTGGGGAGTCCTGGGGTCTGGGCTTTCTCGACCAGGAAGCCGATCCGAGAAAGGGGGAGATCTGGAACGGTCTTTTGGACGAGGCCGGAGTATGGGTCGAGGATTGCGTGGGGGCCCGTGGGCGGATCTATCCTCTCGGCGATCCCAGAGCGAACTGCACCAGGGAAAACGGACGAAACGATTCTGAAGACTTGGACGGGGACGGGAACCTCATGACTGAGGACCGCGTCTATCGCTACGTGGTTCGACTCGACGGAAACTCCCCCTACCTCGTGCGGACACGGCAGGAAACAGGAAGCTCCTTCCAGCTTTACCGGATTCCTCTTCGGGGGCCCGATGCAGTAAATGTTGGAGGTAGGGTGACCGATGCTGACTGGCGCGCGGTGAAGCATCTGCGGCTGACCGCCATTGGGCCTGGGGAACAAGGGGTGACCCTGGCTCGTTTGCGTCTTCTGGGTTCCCGATGGGTGAAACGGGGCGCCGATGGGGTTCTGACGGGTTTGGCGGGGGACGTCCAAGGCACGGGGGGTCAGGTGGAGGTGGTTACGGTCAGCGCTCTGTCCGAGGGAAGTGGATACAAATCTCCTCCCCGAGTCCTGGATGAACTCGATGACCCGTCCCAGGCCTATGCCGGCGGGGGGGTGGAGTTCAATGAAAAGTCTTTAGCGATCCAAGTTCGGAACCTCGGCTCAGGGGAGCGAGCCGAGGTCTACAATCGCTTCCCGCAAAGACCCCGGAACTTCCTCACCTACCGACAACTCAAGGTCTGGGTCCTCGGCCGTGATGGAGATTGGGGATCCATGGGAGGGGAGTTCTTCCTGAAGGTTGGAAACGATGCTGAGAACTTTTACTTCTTTCGGACCCAGCGCCCAGAGGCCCCTTCCGGGGATGGGATCAGTTCCGCCGATTGGGTCCCAGAAGTGGTAGTGGATTTCGAGCAGTGGTTGGCCCTTCGGAGGGAGGCCGAGGAAGAGCTCATTCGGAATCCGCCGAGTCCGGGAGGCCCACCTTTAGCCGTCTGGAGTTCGGATTCCACCTATGCGGTCTTCCTGAAAGACCGGGCGAGAGCTCCGAACCTGGCGGCGGTTCGGGAGGTGTCCATGGGTTTCTGGAATCCCGGCCCTGTGCCCATCGACGGAACCGTTTGGGTGAACGAACTCCGGTTGGCTCGGCCCCTCCAGGATTCGGGATATGCAGGGTATGTGGATATTGAACTCGACGCGCCGCAGCTTTTCCGAACATCCCTGACGTACTCCAGCAGAGGCCCCTTCTTTCGTCAGCTCTCAGGGGATCCCACCTACCAGGGTGATGCGTTCCTATCCTCTCATTCAACTTTGGATTTGGGGCGGGTGATACCGGAAGGCTGGGGGGTCTCCATGCCGGTTACCGTTGCCTACACCAGCTTGTCCCAGGACCCGACCTTCCTGGCGCAAAGTGATGTCCGGGTGGATCAGGTCCGGAACCTTCGGGAAACAGGAATGGAGGAGACCAGGGTAGAGGTAGGTCTCAGAAAGACCACCCCCATCGGAAACCGAGTCCTAGATCCTGTTCTGGACGGGCTCAGCCTCCGTGCCGGGTACACTCGGAACCGCGTCTCTACCACTACGCTGGAATCGGAGGGTTCGGGGGTAGATGCCCGAGCCGAGTACTTCAAGGAATTGGAACCCAGAGTGATCAGTGTGATTCCGGGCTTCGCCGAGGGGTTGATTCGGGCTCTCCTCCCTGGGGGTTGGGAAGAGTCCGTTCTCGATGCCAAGCTGAGGTGGAATCCTGAGAGGATCAGGATGGGAACGCTCTTTACCCGGCGGGCCCGTAAGTCATTCCGCTTCGAACAGATTATCTCGCTTCCGGGGGGTGACGCGGTCACACCGACCCTCTCGCCGGTGAAAGCTCTCGAGACCACGGCTCAAGTGGACTTTCAGCCATTGGAGGCTGTAACGGTGGGGATCACCTTTTTTTCCGTTCGCGATCTCCTTTCTCCCCAGGACATCATCCGGGATCCCCGGGTCCACCCCGCACTGGAGGCGGAGAGAGCAGAATTCGGGCCCTTCGACTTGGGGTGGGAAACGAATCGGGCCCTCAGGACCCGTATCGGTTTCAGACCCTCCCTGGGGTCCTGGTTGAGGACAGATTTCACTGTGGCGACAGACTATACCACCGACCGGAATGCAGCATTGGCTGAGGAACTCGTGGTGGGTGCCGATACCGTTCTGGTCCTTCAGCGGAATGCCAACGGGAGCAGGACCAGTCGGGCCTCAGCCTCCCTGGAGTTGGGGAGCATGGCAAGGTCTCTAACCGGTGTTGAGAATGCGGCAGGAGATGAGAATGCATCTGGACTGGTCCGGCTCCTCGATGCTATCGATCCGATCTTCATCTCTCGCCAGGGAGGGCTTTCTGCCCGGTTCTTCAGAGAACCAGTGAGTCCCGGAGCCGGATTCCAATTCGGCTGGGCGAGTCAGGATGCCCTCCGATTCCTGGACGGGGACACTGCCTCCATCTTCACGGGCCAAACCAGTTGGACGGGTGGCACGGGGGTGCGCCTTCCTTTGAACCTCAGAGTCACCGGGAATTATTCCGAGTCCAGGACACAGATCCTCCACGTGCGAAGTGACAGGGAGCTCTGGACCCGCGCCTGGCCCGATCTCCGTGTGACTCTGACCCAGGTGGAACTTCCTGAGGTGGCGAGGAGACTCCTCGAGTCCCTGTCCCTATCCTCGGGTTACCGAAAGAGCCTGACGGAGACGAGCTACGGAGGTCGGGGTGTGCAACGGAGGTTCAATGAGGAATGGCAGATCCCATTCGAGGTGAGTGTCACTTGGGCGGGAGCGGTGACGACTCGGTACCGGGGCAGCCTTTCCACAGGGGAAGGGGAAGACCCGACCGGAGGAACTCAAACGCGCAGGCAGACCCACGCCATTTTGGTCTCTTCATCCCTTGCCGAACCACCCATTCTGGGCGATAGGCTCGACGGTCCTCTTCGCCTCTCCCTTCAATACCAATACTCTTCAGACCTCAACTGTAGGGTGCCTGAGGGTCGGACCGGCTGTGTGGCTTTCGCGGACTTCCTGAACCGGAGCGTGAACCTGACGCTGGACACCGTGATCACTCCCCTGGAAGTGGGCCTTCACCTCACCTACACGAACCGTCAATCGTTTGTGGGTCAGCACAATGGGTCCACCCAGTTTCAGCTGGGGCTCTTTGGCCAGTTTCT
Organism: Gemmatimonadota bacterium; assembly: GCA_039656355.1. Classification (GTDB taxonomy): domain Bacteria; phylum Gemmatimonadota; class Gemmatimonadetes; order Longimicrobiales; family Gaopeijiaceae; genus JABDNZ01. Next base: position 3,691 of record JBDHMC010000174.1, read on the forward strand.
CTTTAACTCCGGCACCTTCGCATCTCCCTCTGCCCCGCCTTCCCCAGGGGGTTTCTGAGAAGGCCTGATCTGGCCCGAAGGCCCCTTCTAGCGCCCCACCTCACGTCCATCTTCTGGTATGTCTCCAATGGAAGGCCGCAGTCTCCTCCGGGGAGGGGTTGTCCTGTTCGCCCTGTCCGTCCTTCGAATCGGAGTGGATCGGATAAGGGTCAATGAGGCCGCGTTCCCCGACGCTGAGACGGAGCTCCCTCGCCTGTTGGAAGAGAGTGAGGAAGCACGGGACGAACAGGCCCGGAGATCGGCTCCCATGGCTCCCGGTGAGGTCCTGGACCCGAACCGAAGCGGGGAGGAGGAGTTTGACCGGCTTCCGGGCATCGGGCCGTCAACGGCCCGAGCTCTGGTGGCGAACCGGGGGGAGGGAGGAGGGTTCACCCGGGCCGAAGATCTCTTACGGGTTCCGGGCATCGGCCCGGCCACGCTGGCGAAGATCCGCCCATTCCTCGATTTTTCAAAAGGCTTACCGTTTGAGCTCCATCGGAGGTCGCTCGGAAGAGTCGGGACCCGGACCGATGGGGGTGGGTCTAGCGGGGCGAGCCATTCCGAGTCCTCCAGTTCGACCCACCAGGCGATGACCCGAGTTGACCTGAATCTAGCTTCTTCCGAGGAACTCCAGTCTCTCCCAGGGATAGGACCCGCACTGGCGAAAAGGATTTTGGATAGCCGTTCCCGAGAGGGACCATTCCGAAGTCCCGACGACCTTCTCCGGGTCCGTGGCATCGGTCCCACCACACTTGCCAGGATCCGAGGCTTGTTGATCCCGGCAGGTTAATTGCTTGACCCCTTGCTTCCCCGTTTCCTATGTTGGAGAGGGGGAAGAAACGTTTGTTTATTATCCCGGGTAATTGATTTCCTTGAGTTTCTCCCGAAGTCGCCGGTAAACTTGAAATGCTGTGTTGAAGTTCTTGGGTGTCCCCAAGAGGGCTGTGTTTCGTGTCCTTTCTACTTCTAGGGATTCCCCTGGCGGGTCCGGGGTCCGATCCACCGGGCACATGTCCTTTGCGGGACTTCGCTTCGGAGTCCCACCATGAGTCCCTCCCACTGGAAAACGTCTAACGATGGCAACTAACGTCGTCCAGGATCGTCTAGGCGACCTCTTTGTCCGAGAAGGCCTCATCACCGAAGCCCAGCTTCAAGAGGCCTTGGTGGAAGCTCGACAGTCGAAGACCCGAATCGGTTTTGCTTTGGTGAAACTGGGCCTGGTCGCCGAAGAGCAGCTCACCCGGGCCTTGGCGAAACAATTCCGGGTTCCGGCTGTGGACCTGGAGAAGGTCAAGATTGAAGAGAAGATCCTGAGGTTGGTGCCGGAGGAAGTTGCGATGAAGCACCGGGTCCTGCCTCTGAGGAAGGTGGGGCGGACCCTTACTGTCGCCATGGCCAATCCCAGTGACATGGGGGCCATCGACAATCTGAAGTTCATCACACGGTACGAGATCGAGCCCGTGATCGTGGGGGAATATACTCTCCAGAAACAGCTGGAGGATTACTACGGTCTGGGCGAGACAAAGATGCAGGAAATGCTCGGCGACCTCCTCGATGAGGAAGTCGAGGTTCTGGAGGATCAAGAAGAAGACATCTCGGTGGCTGCCCTG
>JBDHMC010000175.1:0-5498 GCA_039656355.1 Gemmatimonadota bacterium
TTTTCGATCAAGTCGGGGGCGAACGGACAACGGCATAGGGTAAACAGCAAACGGTAAAAGGCACAAGGCTGGAGACTACCTGGGCCTCTACTTGCCGCCTGCCGTCTTCCCACCAATCTTGGCTGATCAACGTGGTTATCTAAAAAGGCCACTCCACTCCTCGTTGATTCAGAGAGGGTATATGCTCCGTTTCCGAGGCGGTTCCGAGAGTCTCCTGCCGGCCCTCATGTTTGCCCTGTTGCTTTTGATACCCGCCTGTGCCGGAGAGGAAGCTGCCACCGAAGATCCTCCGGACAGTGCGGTCACAGTCCAGTTGCCGGAAACTGAAGCTGGAGGAGTTTTGGCTGCGGCCCTCGCCGAGGCCGGAGAGACCGACCGCCACGTTTTCCTCCATACGGGAGCGGACTGGTGAAGTTGGTGTCGCCGGCTGGAAGCCTGGCTCGTGCGGGAAGACATCGCCCCCATCTTCAACAAAGACTTCGTGGAAGTGAAGATCGCTCAGGAGATGGAAGGGTTTGAAGAGCTCATCGACTTGTTTGGCGGAGGAGGGTCCGGCTTTCCTTGGCTGGCCGTCCTGAAATCCGACGGTAGTGTCGTAATCGATTCCAAAGACCCCGAACGGGGGAATATCGGGTCTCCTCGGGCCGAGTGGGAGGTCGAGCACTGGAATGTCATGATGCGTGCCTCCGTCCAGCGCATCACCGAAGACGAGATCGAGTACATGGGGAAGACCTGGGCAGAGGACAGGCCAGAAGGGTAAGAGAGCCCTCAGTGGGAAATGAGGGAAAATAACCCAGCACGTGGGGCACATACCGATCTGTAACGCCGACCGATGAACTTGTGAATGCCACCGGCTTCCCGTCTTTGTCGTCAATGAAGGTCTTCAATTCATGGGCCCGCAAATAGTCGAGTAGTTCGAGCATCGGTTGTTACGCCAACTCCTTGTAGGGCCGTCTAGCTTAGGGTGCCGAGCGGTGGCGAGCCTTGAGCTCCTCGAACAGATTTAGTTCAGTTATTCAAATTTTTCTTGCGTTTTGCGACCCCACCGGTATATCTCAAGGATCATTTCCAACATAATCCGAGGACTGCCCAGCTTTTTTGAGTGAGGAAGTTTGGATGTACGCCGTAACCCGGTCGAAGGGGGCTTTCACGGGGAGCGGAGTACATCGCGGGCCTTCCTCCTTCCAACGCGTCAACTCTGCCGACAAACAGAGGGTTCCTCACGGGAGCAACCATGGCTCATAAAGTGTTCATCAGTCATTCCGAACGTGACAAGGCGGTAGCGGATGCCGTTTGCCAGGCCCTTGAGGCCGAGGGTATCCGCTGTTGGATCGCCCCCCGAGACGTTCGGGCCGGCGTCTCCTGGAAGCAGAGCATTGTTGAGGCGATCCGCCAGACTCGGATGATGGTACTCATCTTCTCGACTGAGTCGAACGGCTCGCCTCAGGTCCAACGTGAGGTGGACATAGCCTTTGAATCCGGGCATCCGATTCTCCCCTTCCGGATCGAGGACGTGGAGATGAACGACGGCCTTTATTACTGTGTGGCGGCCCGACATTGGCTCGACGCCATGACGGAACCCAGGGAAGAACACATCGAGAAGCTAGTTTCCTCGGTGCGTGCCCTAGTCGTTGTAGAACCGGACGCGGCACAGATCGATACACACCCAGCCGTCACACAACCGGTCGAAGAGGAGCGTATCAAGGTTTCTGAGGCTCCTCCGGGTCGGACCAGGACTCAAGAAGCTCCAGTGGGGTCTCTCCCAATAACACCCTCGGGTCGCTCGAAAACTCCTGCCGGAGACACCAGTGGCCTCGCGACGCGGTTTACCAGTCGCGGCTTCAAACGGGTGGCCATCGGCGTCATCGGTGTTGCGGCGTTTTTTCTCTGGCGGACGCTCTTCGCCGGGCCTTCGGCAGCCGGAATCACCGAACAAGGCGTTGCAGCTTACGAAGCCGAGGATTACACCGTCGCCCTACCCCTGCTCGTGAGGGCTGCAGAAAAGGAAAATCCGGAAGCCCAGTACAAGCTCGGGGTGATGTATGCCAGCGGGCAGGGCGTGGAAAAGAACCCAGGCCGGGCCCTCGAGCTGTTCCAGGCGTCTGCGGCCCAGGATCATCCCGGCGGACAGACCGGGGTGGGTTACTTGTACGGGGTCGGTGAGGCCGTGCCGAAGGATGAAGAGGAGGCGATCCGATGGTACCGGATGGCCGTGGCGAAGGAGTTTCCGGCGGCGCAATACAATCTTGGCCTGAGTTATCGAAGGGGTACTGGAGTCCCGGCCAGCGATGAAGAAGCTGTTAGACTGTGGCAGGCCGCAGCCGCCCAGGGAAACGCGTCAGCCCAGCACAGCCTGGCGAACATGTATGCCAACGGTCTGGCGGTGGAAAAAGATGTGGAGGAAGCGGCCCGCCTCTACCAACTCTCCGCGGATCAGGGAAACGCCTCCGCCCAAGTGAATCTCGGTTGGATGTTCGGCCGAGGGGAGGGAGTGATTCGCAGTTACACCGAGGAGGTCAGATGGTATGAAAAGGCCGCCGCCCAGGGTGATTCGGTAGCCAGGAACAATCTCGAGATTCTTCGGAATCGAGCCTGGGCTGGGGCACCTTTGGTGCATGGTGTCTGGGCCACTCTGGAGGGAGAGGACCGCCTCGCAGAGCTCGAGCGATTCGCCGCGGATCCTGTCTCTGCTGCTTCGGATGGCTGGGACCAGGAAAGGGTCAGAACTCTCTCCATCGATTTTTACCCGGATGGAGCCCTGTACGAGGTGGAACTCTGGCTGGACGGTGAGCGGGCCATCTTCACCTACCTTCGATCAGGCGAACACGCCATTGCCATCGACGGAACCCCCTCTCAGATCCATGCGTTGAATGCTGAGGCGCCCCTTCGGCTAGAGACGATTCGCCAAGCGGTCTCCTATCTTCAGTTTTTCATTGGGGCCCTTCAAGGGGACGACAGCCGGTTTCAAATCGTGGAAGAACCCGAAGATCTCCTCTGGTTACCAGAGGCGACGGATTCTGACCGGAATGCAGTGGTAGGTAGGCTCAGGCTTCTTGACATCAATCGGGACGACAGCGGGGAATGGCAAGGCAGCGGTACGGTGGCCTACGGCCCCGGCGTCTATGACGCCAACTTCCGAGTAGACGCGGATGGAAACGTTTCCATGACGGACGACATTGAGATTGTCACCGACCTCCTGATCCACGTCGAGGGCTTCGATGAAAACGGCCTTCGGACTCGGTCTGACGGCGAACCAGAGGGAGGCTAGACGTGGGAGGAACGAACGAGGTCGGTTCCGCATCTGCTAGCCACATCGGTCGCGAAGACCTGCCCGCACTCTTTCGCGTTGCGGATGACTTGTCAACGGCCGCTCAGCGTAAGTATATCCTATTCATCAGACTGAGCCTGATCGCTCTCATCGGCGGATCCCTTTTTTCGGCTTTCCGACTCGACAACGGAGCTTGGACGCAGGTTTTCGTCGTTTTGGGTGCCGCTCTCATGGCCATCGCATTCTTCGCCACCCTCCTCGTTTCGCAAAAGCCCTACAAAGACCGATGGTACGGCGGCCGGGCGGTGGCTGAGTCGGTGAAGACATCCGCCTGGCGTTACATGATGGGAGCGGAGCCATTCGCCGAGTCGGGTGACCTAGCGGGTGTTGAACAACGGTTCCTGTCGAGCCTCGGAGAGATGATCAAGCAAGATGCCTTGGCGGTCTCGGGGAGATCCTCGGTCGCGGCGGAGAGTCAGATCACACCGCGGATGCGCACCATACGGGCCCAGCCGGTTGAAGACCGAAAGCACATTTACTTATCTGGCCGAATTCGCGATCAAAGGGCTTGGTACAGTACCAAAGCTGCCATGAATGCAAAGAACGAGGAGCGACTATTTTTTGTGGTAGGAATCGCCCAACTCGGAGCTCTTGTTATGGCGATATGGCTCGCCACCTCCCCTGAAATCCCAAACATGGTCGGGGTTTTCGCTACCTTGTCCGCAAGCCTGCTCGCGTGGCTTCAGGCCAAGCGCCACGAGGAGTTGGCGCAATCTTACCTTGTCGCGGCGCAGGAGTTGGGCCTGATTGAAACACAGTCCGACCATATCCATGATCCTGTCGCCTTTTCGCATTTCGTCGCTGATGCGGAGGCCGCGATCTCCCGGGAGCACACTCTGTGGCCAGCTCGCCGGGATACGCCGGCCGGATAAGGGGCGGGGAAGACCCTGGAGTCACCTAGCCGAGACCGCCTGGTGCCCCACGTGACTACTTAGGTCCTTCCTGCCGAGTCCTAACCTCCACGCATTTCCTCGAGCAGCTGGTCGACGACTTCGTCCATCGCTTCCTCCCGCTTGTTCTTCGCGCGGATGACACCCTCGTGGTCGAGGATGTAGATGGTTGGCCAGCCGTAGACCGCCCACTTGGTGGAGATGGGCCCGTCGGTGCTTCCTCCATCCCAGAATGACGGCCAGGTAATGTCCTCTCTTTCGATGGCCGTGCGGTACTTCTCAACCGGATCGCTGTTCACGCCTACTAGGGCGAAGGGTTCTTCTGCGAGTCTGCTTACGAGCGACCGCTCGTGCGGGTACATGGCCCGGCAGGGGGGTCACCAATCTCCCCAAAAGTCGATCACCGTCACCTTTCCGAGGAAATCACTCAGGCGGATCTCCTCCCCGTCCACGGTTGTCCCGATGATATCCGGGGCAGGCTGACCGATGGCCAGCTCTTCCTCCGAGTGGGCAGTGAGGTGGGCGTAAGCCAAGGCTCCGTAGGTCGATCCGTCCTTGGGGACGTCCCCATACTCATCGATGAGGAGCTGGAGATCGGCGTCTATTTCCGCCCGGGGATCGGTGCCTTCTTCGGGCTCTTCGAAACGGAGCCGTGACAGCTTTCGAGAGGCTGGATGGTATATGGCTGCCGCACGGACGTTTGCGTGTGGAGAGGACTCGCGGAGCTGCCCGAGGTAGTGTTCGGCTTGATCCTCGTTGAGGAGGTGGCTGTTTTCCGCTAACTGCTCGATGTGGGGGGACTGGCCGTATTCTTCAAAAATCGCGTCGGTTTGCTCAGTGATCTTGGCCGCCCTCGCTTCTTCAGCACCCTCTTCCTCTTCCTCTCCACGGACCGGCCGCGCCGCTCTGGACATTGCCCAGATCTTGGCCTCGAGGCCGGCTCCGGTACCCCAGTACTCGTCCGCTAGGGCTTCGTAGCGAGGTACGAACGATTCCGTCAACTCCTCGTACTCCAGGTTACTCGCCTCGCGGGCTGCCCTGAAAGCAGCGAGCTCGGCCGAGTCCGGGTCTTCCGACATTTCAGGGAGGGAATCTTGTTTCTCGCTGATGGGCTCCCTACCGCCGGAGCAGTCGGTTGAACTTGTCATCCCACGGCACCTTCTCACCCCGGATGAACATGGTTTCAACCTGGCTGGTGTACTCCACCGGGTTCCCTGTAGTGATGAGGAGGTTTGCGATCTTTCCTTCCTCGATGCTGCCGAGGCGATCGTCGACCCCGA
>JBDHMC010000176.1:0-5297 GCA_039656355.1 Gemmatimonadota bacterium
TCTACTAGGTCTGCCGGCAAGTCTGGCTCCCAGACTCGTTCTGTGAGCCAGAGACCTTTCGCTTCAACGCCGAACCGGCTTCGAAGAGCTTCCTGCATCCATTGAACCTGGTCAATCCGGTCCTCCCGAAGGAGGGAGGGAAGAATGGGCTCGTAATATCCGGCCAGAAGGAGTTCGAGCTTTCCATCGGTAACGAGCCTCCCCACCAGATCCAGGTAGCCGGATCGGTGAACTTCCAGCCAGTCGAGAAGCGGCCCGGACAGATGCAGCGTGAGGGGAAGGAGGTCACCCTCCACAGCTCGGTTCAGGAAGGGTTCGTAGACATCCCGAAAGTGGTCCTCGAGGACGTGGCCGAAGTTCCCCACGGGTTGATGGGCATGAAGGCCGAAGGCGAAGAACACAGGGTCGTGCATGGCGGTACTCACGTGGCCGGGGTAAAGCCGAGGACTTCGCGAAGAACGACGAGCCGCCGGGCGGCTGGCGGCGGAGCATCCGTCAGAACTCTGAAAAAGGATGTCTGGGCGTCGAAGGGTATGGGGACCTCGAGAAGGATGTGGAGGTCAGCCAAATCGCGAACACGCTCCACCTTGGATAGGGAAGGACCCGCATCCGATTCCCAATCCCGTTCCAGAGCCTCAACGGCGGCGATAAGAGCCCGGCGCAAATCAGGCACCTCTCCAGTCAAGACGCGGGTGATGGGAATCCGGAAGCCTTCCGGCACATCTTTGAGGTCGATGGGGGTGAACTCCGCCCCGTCTCCGCTGATTCGAACGCCGACGGCACCTTGTCCCGATGAGGGCCGGTGGATCCTGGTCTCCACCTGCCATTGTCGACCGGTCCTCCCATGAGTGATCAGAAAAACCTCTGGGGTCACCGTAGTCACCCGGAAGCCCGGGACCCCGGGGCTCGGAGTCTCTCCCGGGGCTGCCTTGGGTCGGCCGGATCCTGCGTCGGCGCCCGTTTCCGAAACACCCGCGGAGGTTGCCACAGCCTCGAATAGCGCGGCGCCCGCGGCCGCCCTGAGGTGGGCCGGGATGCGTGGTTTCACCTCTTCCAAGAAAACTGCCCGCCCGCTCCGGGGAGGAGTTTCATTAGAGAAAGCCTCGTCCAGGCGCTCCAGGAAACCCTCTTCCAGCTCCGGTTGTCGGGACCCCGTCAGCTCAAGGGCCCGAGCCGCATATCTGAGAATCTGGAGAGCCTCGATCCCGGCAAGGTCATCGAAGAACCACCCACACGAGGTAAAGAGCCGAAGAGCTTGCCGCTCCATTTCGAGGAGCTCCAAAGCTCGAATGTCGCGGGTGTCTGATTCGGCAAGGGGGCCGTACATGTTCCGGGCAGCCCAGGGATCGCCGAGAAGGGGCGGCCCCTCTTCCTCGAAGATCTGATGGATTTGGGACGCCAGCCAATCAACCCCATCCCTGAGCCCACTCCGCCACTCCTGATGGGTTTCCTCAATGAGGCCCATTTTGCAGCCGCAGTCTGACCGCCACCGCTCCACCCCATGGACGCAACTCCACGACGAAGGCTCCACCAACTCCACCTCATGTTCCGGTGGATTCCTCAAAAGGAACGAAGAGAAGTTCTCCACCCTCACATGGGCGTGGTCGCTGAGAAGGTCCAGGACCGCAGCCAAGGCCATTTCTCCGAAACGGTGATGGTGGCCGTAGGTCTCGCCGTCTGTAGCGATGGAGATGAGGCGCTCGGGTTCCCGTTCCCCATCGAGACGGTCCTCACGGTCGGGCCCATCCACTGCGCTGTCCCCAGTGGGGCCGACGATATCCTCGGCCCACTGGTGGGCCTGGTCGAGGAGAGATCCGAAGGCCACCCCATGGGAGAGAGGACCATTGTAGACGAACAGGGCCAAGGACCGGCCACCTGGGGTTCGGTAGAGTCCGGGGAGGCCGTTTGGTGGAGCCGTCTTCACTTGGCTCGGTGCCACAATTGTGAAGGCGATACCCTCCTGGGCCAGGACATCCAAGGTCATGGCATCGGCAGCCGTCTCCGGGAGCCACATTCCCACGGGGTCGCGGCCAAAACGTCTCCGGAAGTCGGTAATCCCCCATCGAACCTCCGAGATCTTTTCACGTCTGGAGGCCAGGGGAAGGATGGTGTGGTGGTAGGCTTGGGCGATGGCGTTCCCATGTCCCCCGTTTGATCTGGCGCTCTTGGCGTCAGCTTCCAGAATAGACCGGTAGGTCTCCGGGGCTTTCTCCTCCATCCACTCAAGAAGAGTAGGGCCGAAGTTGAAGCTGATTTGCTCCAGGGTGTTCACGATGGTGGCGATTCTCCCCTCGGACCCGGGGATCCGAGCGGCCACAACAGCCCGGTAACATCCCTCCGTAACCCGTTCATTCCAGTCGTGGAAGGGTTCGGCCGAGGGTTGCGCTTCGACGGTCTCCAGCCAGGGATCGTCCCGGGGGGGCTGGTAAAAGTGGCCGTGGATGACCACAGAGAGGGGAGAGGCAGTCATGGGTGTCCGGCGGGCAGGAGCGAAGGTGGCTCCTGACCTCAGCTCCGATTCAGTATTTCCTCCACAGACTCCAGGATGTTGGGGAAGATGTTGTCGCGAGCTTGGAGCGCGAGAACCTTCTCCAGGGCCTCTGCGACGGCCCCTTCTGGGGCTCCGGGTTTGATTGCATCCAGAAGCATTTCAGCGTCGTCGCAGTGGAGGTTCAGCCTCTTTTCAGCGTAGTCCGGCACCGCTCCGGTGGAGATCATGAACTGCCAGTCCGAGGACTGAGCGAGGAGGAGCTGCCGGGCGGCGTGAGCCAAGATGGTTCGAGTCTCCTCTGAAGCCAGAGCACCGGGTGCGATATCCCAGAACGTGTCTTCCAAAGGCCAGAGGCGTTCCCAGGTCCACCGGGTGCCTTCGTTCAGCCACATGCTGAAATCCCCGTTGGCTCCCCACGATCCTTGGAGAGGCCGGATGGCGGACTGGGGTGGGAAGGAATCCAGGTGCTCTGAGGCTGTGACGGCTACCACGCCCTCCCTGAAGGGAAGCCGCGTAGATAGCTCCTTCAGGAAGTCGACACCCTCGAACCACCAGTGCCCGAAGAGCTCCGTATCGAAGGGCGCCATGGCAACGCCGGAAGGTCCGATTTTCTCCTTCCTTTGGATGTGGCCGAGGAAGCCGGCGAAATGGGTGGCATGATCACTGGCCCGGGACCTGGCCTGCTTGGGGTCGTAAGGGAGCTTCCCCCCCAGGTCCACATCGGAGCCGGTCACACTCCAATACTTTATGCCGCTGGGCCAACGGATTTTGTGAAACTCCAGGTAGGACCCGTCTCCCGGATAGCCGAGTTGCCTGCTCCACACTTGCATCGAGGCTTTAGGTTCCCGGACGAATGCCGCCAGGCCCTTTCCCGTTTGTGGGTCCCCTACGAAGTAGGATTGATAGGCAGACCGAGAAGGTTCGGAGTCGGATTGTCGAGATTCTCCCTTGAACTCCGCGTCGAAGCGCTCCGCTCCGTGGGGGATATCACCTGACCATCCCAGAGCCTGCCCTGCCTCGGCCATATGGGTATCGATAAAGAAGTATCGAAACCCGGCCTCGGAGAGGAACTCTTCCAAGCCGGCCCGGGGCCTCTTTTTCGCCACGCCCGGGATTGGGTCCCAAACTCCCTCGGGCCGATACGCGCACTCTGGTGCCCAGCACCCCTGGGGAGCCCGACCGAAAAGCCTCATGTGTTCTGAGGCTCCAACGGCGAGCTGCAGTTGGATGCTCTCTTCCCGGCCCAGGAGGGGGAGGAACCCATGGGTAGCCGCTGAGCTGATGATCTCCAGGCGCCCACCCTCCTCGAGTTTCCGGAACTCTCCCAACAAGTCCCCGTCGATCTCTTCGAATAGCCGTTGAAGTCGGAGGAACCGGGCTCGCCAATAGTCCACCAGGGGAAGGAGCTCTTGGTCCCCGGTCTCAATCAAGGATGCGGGGGCCTCATCGCAGGCCTTGAGGCGCTGCTGGAAAAAGCCCTCCACTTCCTTCCTGAACTGAGGACTGGCCAACTGGTTAGCCAGAACCGGGGTGATCCCGAGGGTAAGCGGGGTATTCGTGCCCTTCTCCTCCAACTCCCTGAGAGCCTCCAGGAGAGGGAGGTAGGTGTCCAGCGTCGCCTCGCAGAGCCAATCGCTCCCATGGGGCCAGCGGCCGTGATTCAGCACGTAGGGGAGATGGCTATGGAGAGTCAGGACGAAATGCATCTTCGCTCCTCAAATGTTCTGCGCGTTTAGGGACTCGGAACGGGTCTCAAAGGCTCGTTCATAGACCTCGAAGTATCGGTCCACAACCATTTCCCAGGAGAACTCCTCCGCCATCCCGTGCTCAACCATGTCCCGCCAGGTGGCGGGTTTCTGGTATCGGGCAATGGCACGGTCAATGAGCCAATCCAGGCGTTCCGGCTTGTAGTCATCGAAGAGAAGCCCGGTGTGACCATCTTCGATGGTATCCTCCAGCCCACCGACCCGTCGTGCCAACGGTGGAGTACCGTACCGCATCGCCCTCATCTGCGTAAGGCCGCAGGGCTCATACTGAGATGGCATGAGGAGGGCGTCGGCACCCGCGACGACGCGATGCTCCCGCTCTTCAGTGAAATCGAGGTGCACGGCCACACGGTCGGGATGCGCGGCGGCCACGTTCTCGAGGCCTTCTTCGAACCGGCGTTCGCCGCTTCCAAGAAAGATGAACTGAGCGTCGGAATTTCTTATCGCTCTGCCGCCCAAAATCAGGTCCATGCCTTTTTGGGCTGCCATGCGGGCGACCATCCCTATGAGGAGTTTGTCAGGGTCTTCCGGAAGCCCGTACTCCCTTTGGAGAGCGGTCTTGCATTCGGCCTTTCCCGAAAGGTCCTGGGTGGAGTAGTTCGCCTGGAGGTATGGATCCGTCTCGGGATTCCAGATGCGGCAATCGATTCCATTGAGAACGCCAACCAGGCGGTCGTGGAGATCCAGAAAGGTATGGTGCAGGCCAAAGCCACCGGCCTCCGTCCGGAGCTCGAAGCTATGGCTGGGGCTTACGGTAGTGGCCATGTCGGTGAATACCAGACCTGCCTTTAGGATATTGGCCCGGCCGTACCACTCCATGACGGCCATCGTGTAGAGTTCAAAGGGTAGCCCCATGTCCGCCAAGGTCTCTCGGGGAAAGTGCCCTTGGAATCCTCCGTTATGGACCGAGAGCACCGTCGCCACCCTATCAGCGAGGGGGTCTCCCTTTCCGAGATTCCTGAGATAAACCACCGCCAAGGCAGAATGCCAATCATGCATATGGAGAAGGACGGGTGCGGGGCCCGGTGCGATCTCAGGGA
>JBDHMC010000177.1:0-5264 GCA_039656355.1 Gemmatimonadota bacterium
CAGGGTGAAGCTCTGCTGAAGACCCCTGGACAGAAGCGCTCCCAGCCCCAGCCCCACGACGAGGCCTACCACGACCTGAACGGCTCCCTGGCGTAGAACCATACCGAGGACGTTCCCCCCCTTGGCCCCCAGCGCCATACGAATCCCCACCTCGTGAGTTCTCTGCTTCACCGAAAAGGACGTGACCCCATAAACGCCAACCGCCGCCATGAAGAGGGCGCCCAGGCCGAAGACTGCAAAGAGCCCTCCGAACAGGTCCACGAACCAGAGTTGTTCGTCCAACGCCTCCTGCATGTTTCGAGGCCAATAGATGGGAGTGTCCGGACTGTGCCGTGCCACCTCCTCCCGCACGATGGTGGTGAGCGCCAGCGGGTCACCCTGCCCCCTTAGGGCGATGCTCACGAACTGGGCATCGTCCTGGGCCAGGGGGATGTAAATCCCTTGGGGGTCTGTGGTGTTGTTCCCGACACCCTCCATGAAGAGGTCCGGCACCAACCCGACGATGGTGAGCCAGGGCTCTTCGCTCTCGGACTGGCCTAAGCGAATTCGCTTCCCAAGGACATCGTCCCCGGGGGAGAAACGGCTGACGAAGCTCTCATTCACGAGAACTACGCCCTGTCCCTCGCTGTTATCACCTCGATTGAACATCCTACCTTGGACGGGCTCAACACCGAAGGTCCCGAAATACCCGGGAGTCACCCTGATCCGGCGGGCCCTGGGATGATCACGGTCGGTGGGATAGATAGAGCCTTCAAGAGCGAAGGGGCCCATTTCTGCGCCCAGCCCCGGGAGGACGTCCGAAAGACTGGCCTGTGTCACCTCTGGCCGAGCCTCCAGCCCATCCTGGAGGTCACTAAAGAAGACGGCCTTGCTGGCGGCATCGGGGAAGTCGCTGGGGAAAAGGCCTATGCGAGCCGTGAAGACTTCTTGCCGGTCAAACCCGTACTCCATGGTCCGGAGCTTGACCATTCCCTTCACCATGAGGCCCGCCGAGACCAGGAGCCCCACCGACATGGCCACCTCACCCATGACCAGCAGGCGGCTCAGCTTCCCGATTCGCATGGAAGAGGAACCGCGGGACTCGTCCTTCAAGAGCTCATGGACCTTCCCGCTTGAGACCTTGAGCCCTGGGATGAGGCCTGCGACCAACGCCGCTACCAGAGTCACCCCAACAATGAATAGGAGGATGGGGCCATCCAGCGCCCACACAAACCAGAAGGGCGGATCAGTCTCGATCGCCAGCCGTGCGAAGAGGTCGATACCCACCTTGGCGATTGCTATCCCGACCAAGGCACCGCCCAAGGCCAGAGCAGAGGCCTCGGATAGGAGAAGAGTCAGAACCCGGGACCGATCGGCGCCCATTGCTGTCCGAATGGCCAATTCCTTCGTTCGGCCGGCGGTCCGGGCAAGGAGGAGGTTTGCGACGTTTACGCAGGCGAGGACAAGAACCAGGAACACCGTCGCCAACATGGAGAGGAGCACAGCTTTGCCCTCGCCCCCCATGGCCGTGTCGGTATATAGCATCACCTTGGCATCCAGCCCCTCGTTCGTCTCGGGGTAGGTCTCCGCGAGACGGCCGGCGATACCACTGAATTCGGTCTGGGCCTGCTCGAGGGTCACCTCCGCTGGGAGCTTCCCAAAGGGTGTCAGGTAGTGTCCGTCCCCTCTCGGGGCCGCCAAAGGATCCGGCCGGAGGGGCACCCACACCTCTTCCTGTTGAGGAAAAAGGAACCCTTCGGCCATCACACCGATGATGGTGCCCTCTTCCCCGTTCACCTTCACCGACCGCCCCAACACTCCGGGGTCACTTCCGAAATCATCTCTCCAAACGTGGTGGCCCAGGATCAGAACCACCGGCGCCCCAGGCCGGTCATCCTCGTCCCGGAAGGCTCTTCCCAGGATGGGCTGGACCCCAAGTACTCGGAAGGTGCTGGCTGTCATGAACGCTCCATCGTAGCGCTCGGGGCCTTCGCCCGCCGTCACATTGATGGTTCCGTTGTAGTATGCCGCCAGCTCCTCCAGGGAGCTCTGCTGCTCCCGCCAGTCTACGTAGTCGTGGACGGAGATCTGGGTCTGGTCGATTCCTTCCGATGGATTGGTGGCCAGGACCGCATAGATCCGGTCACCATCCGGAAATGGGAGACCACGATAGATGGCCCCGTGGACGATACTGAACATGATGGCGGTAAACCCGATTCCGAGACCCAGTGCCAAGATGGCGACAAAGGCTAGACCGGGTTGCCTGGAAAGGCTACGAAAGGAGAGGCGGATCTCCCGGAAGAACTCTCTCATGGCATTCCACCCTGTAGGGATCGCAGAAACTCTGCACCCTACGGGGGGATGGTGAGGCAGGTTTCCGGTGGCTATGCCTTCTCGGCAGGCATCTCCTTGATGTACAGATCCCGTTGCGGGAAGGGGATGCTTATGCCTGCCTTGGCGAAACCCCGGTACACCTCACAGTTGAGTTCGTGAACGACCCGGCCCCGATCGGCCGAGTTTTCGATCCAACAGAGGAGCTCGAAGTCCAGGCTCGATTCACCGAATCTCCGGAAACGGACCCTGGGCTCAGGCGTGCCCCGGGTTTCGGGATGCCCGGTACCGACACTCATGAGGACTTCCATGACTTGATCGATATCGGAGCCATAAGCGGCCCCAACGCCCACCCGGATCCGATAGCGGTCCGGCACCCCTGACGCCTCATTGACGATCTTGGCCGCACCCATGACGCTGTTGGGGATGGACACCTCAACGTCGTCCCGGGTCAGAAGCCGGGTGCTCCTGAGTCCGATATGGGTCACCTCACCCCGCTCACCACTGTCCAGGATGATGTACTCGCCCAGCTGGTAAGGCCGATCCGCGAGGATGGCCACTCCGGCGAAAAGATTCGCTAATGTGTCCTGTGCCGCGAAGCTGAGGGCCAAGCCAACGATTCCGGCTGATGCGACCAGGCCGGTGACCTCGATGTCCCATGCGACCAGAATCGCATAAGCCCCCCCCAGGAAGATCAGAACCGCAATCGCATTCCTCAGCAGGGGTTCCGTGGTCTGCTGCACCAGCTCGAACCGGTCCCGCCGGTCCCTCAAGGCGCTCAGAACCAGGCGGGAGAAGCGCAGCGCCGAAACCAACCAGATCCAGATAAGAACCGTCTTCACGATGGATGTGGTCCCTGACACCCACTCTGGACTGAGCTCGAACTCGTTGACGGCGAGGAGCAGGCCGATAAGGGCCACAGTCGTGAAGATGGGCCGGTGAAGAATCGTGAGGAGTTGATCGTCCAGGTCGGTCTCGGTTCGGCCCACCATGCGGGAGACGATTCCGGTGAAAAGGCGATCCACGAGAAACGCGAGGATCAGGAACCCGAGGATGATCTGCAAGGCTCGCAACCCCGGGTAGGGTTCCAGGAGATCGTTCCAGCTTTGCAGAAAACCGGTGATGGCACCCATGGTCACCCCTCTGACCCTTTGGAGGCATTCCCGGCAAGCCGCACTACCAGCAACTGGAGGCGCTTGGTCTCACGAACGACCGACACACGTGCCATCTCCATCCAATACCAGATCTTGATGACGGTCACGATCCCGAAGCAGAGAGCCGTTGCTCCACCCCAGCATATCATCTCGTGAAGCTCAGGTGCATGAACGAATCGGATCGCGGATAGGATCCCCAATACGAAGAACACCAGGACCGCGGCAAACCCACCGAAAACGAAAAGTCTGTGTCGGCCTCGGAAAGTCTCGAACATGAGCTGGAAGAGGGAAAGCTCGCCGAACTGATCGTATACTTCAGCCTCAGCCGACCCTAGAGCTTCCCGTATCAAACCATCAATCTCCCCCGTGGGCTTTGCCATCACTTCTCCCCTGTTGGCGAAAATCTCCGTGACGGTCCAAGGGCCTGACCCTCAAACCTCCCGCACGACCTCGGCCACCGCCTCCCCGAGTTCCTTGGTGGTGGCCGTACCACCCATGTCCCGGGTTCGGAGGCCCGGTTCGCTCAGCACCTTCTCGATGGCCCGCTCCAGCGTCCAGGCCGCCGACTCCTCTCCCAAGTGCCTCAACATCATGGCTCCGGACCAGATCTGTCCGATGGGGTTGGCGATCCCCTTCCCGGTAATATCAGGGGCCGAGCCATGGACGGGTTCGAACATGGACGGGTAGTCCCCCTCCGGATTGATGTTTGCCGAGGGGGCGATCCCGATGGTTCCGGCTACGGCGGGGCCCAGGTCGGAAAGGATGTCTCCGAACAGATTACTCCCCACCACTACATCGAACCAGTCGGGATGCAGGACAAAGTTCGCGGCGAGGATGTCTACGTGGTACTGGTCCGTTCGAACATCGGGGTACTCTTCTGCGATGGCTTGGAACCGCTCATCCCAGAAAGGCATGGTATGCATGATGCCGTTGGACTTCGTGGCCGAGGTAAGGTGTTTCTTGGGCCGACTCTTCGCCAAGTCGAAGGCATAACGAATGATCCTGTCAACCCCCGTTCGCGTGAATACGGCCAGTTGTTCAGCCCTTTCGGCCTTTCCGCCTACGTCTAACCGCCCCCCGATCTCGGAGTATTCTCCCTCGCTATTCTCCCGAACCACGATGAAGTCAATGTCCTCGGGCCCCCGATCTCTCAGGGGAGTGGGGACACCGGGCATGAGGCGAACCGGTCGAATATTCACCCACTGGCGCATCATCCGCCGGATCGGGATCAGGAGGCCCCAAAGTGATATGTGGTCCGGAACCCTCGGATCTCCCACGGCCCCGAGGTAGACGGCATCATGCCCCTGGATCTGCTCCAGGCCATCATAGGGCATGAACCGACCGGTCTGGAGGTAACGGTCACAACTCCAGTCCTTTTCGTCCCAGATCAGGGAGAACCCGAAGCGGGCGGCAGCGGACTCGAGAGCCCGGATCCCTTCCGGGACCACCTCGGAGCCGATCCCGTCGCCGGGTATGACAGCGATGTTGTATTTGGCCATTGAATCCGATTTTGATCTTGGGCTAGTGTTTTGCATAGACGGTCCCGGAGTAGGCCCTTCCCTATCCAATCTTCGTCCGCTACCGGAAAATGGCTACTTCCTTGCGCTCTAACACCGTTAAAGCTCAGCTTCCGAGTTGTGGTTCGACATCTGACTCGTCTTTTTTTGAGGGGATCCCCGCTAATGTGCCCTCGCCGCTCGCTTCCCACTCTCTTCCTGGCCTCTCTCGTCCTGCTGACACAATCCGGCTGCCGGCCAGACGTGCCCCAGATCTCCGGGCCTGCCGGAACTCCGGAACTGC
>JBDHMC010000178.1:0-5237 GCA_039656355.1 Gemmatimonadota bacterium
ATGTCGTACGGTTCTTCCCGCCCAGGCGTAGCGTGGATTCCACTGAAGAGGAGTTTCACGTCGTGTTCCACCAGGAAGTCGGTGATTTTCCAGGCGTCCCGGCCTCCCCGGATCAGGTACCGTAGATCCAGGTCTTCTGCGAACTCCACGGCCCCTTTGATGTCGTCATCGCTCGATGCTTCGAAGATGACGGGCACTTCGCCGGTGACCACCGGGATGAGACCGTCCATGCGGACGTCCCATTCGAAATCCGAGAGTTCACCAGCTTCGGCCATTTCCACGCGGGCGGCGTAGGCCTTGGCTTCCTGGAAGTAGGTCTTAAGGTCATCGGCCCGATCATCCTCCCAGTTTACCCGGAGGCCGATCCTCTTCTCGACGGCCATCTCTTGGGGCGACCACCCCCACAGGTCGATCATGCTGTCATAGCCAGGGATGGGTTCCCCCCGACCGTTCAGCCCCGTCACCACAGTGGTAAAACCACCCACCCTCTGGACTCCCAGAATCTCACTGCTGTGATCGATGCCGATGTACGCCTCGATGTGGGGGTTGTAGGGTCCGAGCTCGAAGTTGTCGACGGGACCCGCCATGCCTCCGGCCTCCTGTAGGCCCAGGCCGGTGCCCCCGTCAATGAGCCCGGGATAGACGAACTTCCCTGAGGCGTCGAACCTCTCCACACCTGCCGGAATGGTGACATTGGCACCGACGGCGGTGATCATTCCGTCCTGGACAAGGACGGTGCCATTGGGAATGGCAACACCGGAAACGGTTACCACCGTTCCGCCGATTATGGCGTAGTCGTCCTGCTGCGCCTCCGCGAGAGCCGGAATTGCGATCATCAACGCCAGAGCCAAGGCCCCGGCCGCGCGTCGTATGCTCCATGCTTTCATGCTCGCGTCTCCTTTCGTGCCGGGGTTCATGGTGTCTCCTTCCCGCTGTCTGGGTCCAAGACCCAGTTGGCGGCGACGTCGGTCGCGCTCCGGTCGAAATAAATCTCACCCTCGATGATGGTCATCTCGACCAGGGTTGGTGTATGGAGGGGATAGTGGCTGAAGATGGCGATGTCGCCGTCCTTACCCACCTCGATGCTTCCCACCAGGTGGTCGATACCGAGATTCAGGGCCGCGTTGATGGTGATCATCTTCAAGCATTCGTTTTCCGGAATGCCCCCATACTTCACACCGCGGGCAGCCTCCTGATAAAGGCGGCGGACACGTTCCGCAGAGTCTGAGTTGATGGAGGTCCTCACACCATTTTCGTAGTGGATGAGCATCTTGTAGGGAATCGCCTCGTATGCCTCGATCTTGTAGCCCCAGCTGTCGGCGAACACACTCGTCGACCAGCCGTACTGGGCCAGTTCGGGCGCGATTTTGTAGCCGTCGAGGGCGTGCTCGAAAACACCCGGCGGGATTCCGAACTCGTTGGCCACTTCCATCATCATCGCCATCTCGTCGGCCCGGTAGCCGTGGACCCGAAGGATGGAGGTTCCCTTCAGGGCGTCTGCGAGAGCTTCGAGTTGGAGGTCCCGTTTCGGCGGGAGGGGAGTGAGCCCCCGGGATCGACGGTTCGCCCGGTCCCATGCCGCCTGATCGGCCTCGTATTTCTCCCAAGCATCCAAGTAGTTCTGAGCCTGTTGGAAAGATTCCCGCATCACCTCAGCCACCCCCGACCTGCTTCGGGGATACCGCGTGGGATTATCGGAGGAGGACCGGCGCACATTCTCACCGAGCGCCAGTTTGAGAGTGATGGGGGCTTCCTCGATGACCAGATCTTCCCAGGGCCGCCCCCACTTCAGCTTGATGGTCTCGTTCTGCCCACCGATGGAGTTGGCCGACCCATGCATCGTGTGGATGGTCGTGACTCCGCCGGCCAGAGCGGTGAAGAAGGCGGGGTCGTCGTGTTTGATCACGTCAGCGATGCTCACCTCGGGAACCACCGATCGTGATCCCTCGTTGATCCCGCGGTCCACTCCCATATGGGAATGGTCGTCGAGGATTCCCGGCATCACGAACCGCCCCTGGGCATCGATCACCCGAATTCCCTCTGGGGCCGCCAGGTTCTCACCGATCTCGACGATCTTGCCGTCCCTGATGAGCACATCGGTGTCGGGCAGATCACCATTGGTGATGGTGATGACGGTACCACCTCTGATGAGGAGATCCTGCCCAGATGCCGGTGTTGACCATAACAAACTCACACAGAGGGTCAGTGCAAACACGTTGAGCGTCGATAGTATCAACTCTTTGGCTGAAATCATCGTCCGGCCCTCCTCTCAGCGGTCAGATCTCCCGGATTCCGCTTTCCGGTGAAGTCAGCGGCTCCCATGGGGCCGAGCCCCAGGGTACCCTTCATCTCATCCCCATCGATGGTGGCCTTGAGCGTGATCGTACCTATGTCGGGGTTGGATCCTGTCAACTCCAGTTCCCCCTCACTAAAGGTCCCCTCGAAGTCCGTCGACTGTCCTTCGACGGAGAGTTCGCCGGTCACCGTCTCCCCCTCCTGGGTGAGGCTCAGATCGCCCTCGACCGATTCCCCGCCGAATGAGAGGGTGACAGTCCATGATCCTCCAGCATCCCCCTCACCGTCTCCTGCGGAGGGCGGCTTCGGCGCCTCGAAGGATTCCTTGTGACCGTCCACGAACACATGGGTCACATAGGCCTCTTCGTCGGTGAAAATGTCTCCACTGGTGACCGTGAGGTTGGCGATCTTCCCCGCTTCGAGGGTTCCCATCACATCGGCCACACCGAAGATGGTGGCGGGATTGATGGTGAGGGCCTTCAGCGCCTCTTCCGCGGGAAGTCCTGCCTCCACCGCCAGGCGCAGGTTCTCTAGAAAATCCCCTACGTCCTGCATGCCACCGGTGGCCAGGGCGAAGGGCACTCCTGTCCCGAATACTGCCGCAGCATTGGAGTGGACTGCCGCTTCATCCCTGGAATCGAGCTCTTCCTTCTCTTCCTCAGTCAGATTCCGGAAGGCCCGGTCGAACTGGTATCCGGTGACCTGATTGATAGAGGGGAAGTTGAGAGAGACCAGGACTGGAACGCCCGCTTCCCTGATGAGGTCGGGGACACGGAACGCCTCAACCGCTCCAGCGATCCAGTAGTTGAGGTTGGTTTCACCTGCCAGGTTCCGCAGGCGCTTGAAGTCGTTCTCTATCTGGACGATGCCCATGACCGGCGCCTCACCCTTCGCGACCGGGATAAGAGCCTCCAGGTCGGGGTCGGCAGGTGGGCGCGCCATCGATCGGGGGTCCTCGCGGTACCGGTTCTGAAGCAGCTCGTGGTATGCCGCGTCGATGAGGGTCTGACGCTGCCATGCGACGACTGCCATCAGTGTGCCGGGATAACCATTCTGTCCCTGGTACCCCATGACCTGGACTACGGGGGCCTTGACGGTCATGGACGGGACATCATCCCCCACCAAGTTCAGGAGGACCGCCTGTCCACCGAAGACGCCGTCACTCCGGGCGATGAGGGCCGAAGTCAAACCCTGTTTACGGTAGTCGGCAAGGTCGGCTGAGGCTGGATCGAAAAGCTCTGTCGCCAGCTGATCGGCGATGTTGCCAGCGTGCTCCCTCTCATCCCGGTCCGGCAGAACCAGCCCGGCCTGTGAGTATGCGTCGATGAATCCTGGATAAACCGTCATCCCATTCCCATCGATGAGAACTGCGTCGGCGGGAGGGCTCACGTCGGCCCCGAGGGCCTCGATGAGGCCGCCACGCAGCACCACGGTTCCGTTCTCGATGACCTCACCGGTGAGCGTCACGAGACGCGCGTCGGTTATTGCGTAGGTCCGGCCTTCGTACTGGGCCGAGACATCGGAAGCGGTAAACAGGATCACGACGGCGAGAGCAGGTAACAGCAGGCGTATCGCTCTCGGGAGCATCGACCGATCCCGGCTGATCGCGGGTCTCGGCATAGGAAAATCCTCCTTTAACACAGTTGAGGGAACGAATGGAATTCCGAGCCTAGATCCCGGTTGGACCGGTGTCAACGGCGGGAGGAGGTGCCTAGTTGGGCCGAAAATTTTCTCAAGGAAAAACATCAAACTTGGCATGTGTTCGCCCCCGTTGCCGTCGCGACAGCAACGCCGCTACCGTGAAGCGCATCCAATGAATGACAATCCTTTCACCGGCAATCTCGAGGAACGCGAAATGCGAACCGCTTTCCGGCTTTTCCCTTCCGGCATCTCCCTACTTTTGATCCTCCTGGTGCTCCTTCCTTCCTGCTCCGACACCCGACCTCCGGAAGATTCCCAACCGCCGGAGGAACCGGGGAGCGAGGACCCCACCCTGGTTCAGGCGGTGGGTTCCATCACTTCGGAAGATGTCTACTCCCGGATCGGAGTCCTGGCCCATGACTCCATGGGAGGCAGGGACACCCCGAGCCCGGGACTGGAGATGGCTGCCAGCTGGGCCGCTGAGGAATTCATGGCGATGGGACTGGAGCCAGGTGGTGAAGATGGGAGCTTCATCCAACGCTACGAGATGACGCCCCGGGGATCGGATGGATCCGCGCCCGTGTCGGTTCCGAACGTTGTAGGACTTCTCCCGGGAAATGATCCTGATCTTCGCGACGAGTGGGTCGTTTTTACAGCCCACTTCGACCACGTCGGCAGCAGGCCGGACGACTCCGGTGACTTCATCTACAACGGAGCAGATGACAACGCCAGCGGAACGGCTGCCGTCATGGAAGTCGCCCAGGCTTTTGCGATGCTACCAACACCACCCCGCCGCTCTTTGGCCTTCGTCCTGGTAAGCGGAGAGGAAAAGGGGCTACTGGGAGCCCGGCACTTCGCACAGGGGGCATCCCTTCCGCAGGAATCCATGGTGGCGGACATCAACGCCGATATGGTGAGCATGAACTGGCCCGACAGCATTTTTGTGTTCGGGGGAGAGTACACCACCCTCGGCCCAACACTGGACCGGGTCATCGGAGCCCACCCGGAGGTGGGGATTGCCATCATGGAAAACCGCTGGCCCCAGATGCCCCTGTTTCACATGTCGGATCAGTCCGCCTTCGCCCAGGAGGGGATTCCCGGGATCTTCTTCTTCAGCGGGCTCCACGACAATCTCCACAGCCCTGGTGACGAGCTGGAAGAGGTGGACTGTGACAAGGCTGCCCGAGTGGCCCGCCTCATCTTCCACTTCGGGTATGAGGTAGCACAGGCTATGGAACGGCCTCTCTGGACGGATGCCGGTAGAGAAATGCTGGCGGAGTTGGGAGGCGGGGGAGAATAGG
>JBDHMC010000179.1:0-5235 GCA_039656355.1 Gemmatimonadota bacterium
CGTGGCCGTCGGAACCTGGGCAACACCCTCTACGAAGCTCCGTACCTCTTCAATCCTGGGGTGCTCCCCCAGGATGGCACCGGGAGAGAATTCAACCTGCTTCGCTTTCCGAGCGGATTCCGCCTCTTCCTTGAGAGGCCTCTCCTCCAGGGCCCGGCGAAGGTGGGCGGTTACCTCTGTGATGTTTATGGGTTTGGAGATGTAATCATTGGCCCCGGCCTTCAGAGCCTCGACAGCGGTCTCGATCTCCGCGTAGGCGGTCACCACGAAGATGGGCAGGTGAGGCGATCTCTCCCTGAGGCGCCGGGTCACCTCGATCCCGTCGATTCCAGGCATGTTGAGGTCGGTCAAAACCGCATCGGGCATCTGAATGGCAGCGGTATCGAGGAAGGTCTTAGGGTCTTGGAAACGCTCGACCTTAAATTCGCCGACACGTCCCAGGTTAGCTGCCAACAACTTCCCAAAGCTGGGATCGTCGTCCAGAATGAAGACACGGGGTTTCATGCCGAGAAGATGCTCCAAGAACGAGAACAGGCGCAAGGCTGGCGAAATGAACTGGAAACGATTTAAAGAGAGGTTCCTCTCCGACCCCACCCGGGTCCTGGCACTCTCGGGTGGAGGCGCCCGCGGAATGGCTCACATCGGCGTTCTCCAACACCTCGATGAGCTTTCTCTGCAGCCGGAGTTGGTCACCGGGACCAGCATGGGTGCGTTGGTTGGGGCATGGTACTGTCTGCACGGATCAAGTGAGGGCCTCGCTACCATGGTCCATGATCTGTTCGAAAGCGACCTCTTCGAGAAACTCGATTTGGACGAGCTCATCAATGACGAAGAGGGGGCCCAGGACAGCTTTGAAGCTTTTTCCAGAAGAACCAAGGTCCTGTTCACCTTATCCAAGATGGTGCGGCGGATGTCCGTCGTGGAGCCCGGATTCATGGAACTTGTCATGGAACGGATTTACGGCGACGCCACCTTCAGCGATCTGAAAATCCCCTTCGTGGCCGTGGCCACGGACCTCTATAGCGGGGAGGACGTGGCACTGACCCAGGGGAGGATTGCATCGGCCGTTCAGGCCAGCGCTTCCATTCCTGGCGTCTTCCCTCCAGTTCCCCTTGACGGGATGCTGATGGTGGACGGGTACATCACCAAGAACGTCCCCGTTCCGGAGCCGGGGGAGCCACCGAATCGGGCCGACGTCATCGTGGTTGACGTCCAGCGGAGCCTGGAGGCCACCGGACCCTGGCGGAACGGAATCGAGGTCGTCGCTAGGGCCGAATGGATCACACAAATCCAGCTGAACCGCTACTATCTGGAGCATGCCGATCTGGTTCTCGTTCCGGATGTGCGAGACGTCCACTGGGCGGACTTCGGACGGATCGATCAACTCATCGAGGCCGGTCGCCTCTCGGCGGTCGAGGAGGAGAAGGAGATCGTGCGGCTATTTAGATAGTCTTTTGAATCCAGGTCGAACCTGCTAAGCCGACTCAAGGATGATGTTGCCGTACTGGGTCGTATCTGCGGTCCGGATCAGACCTACGGACAACGGCACCCGCTCCTTGAACTCGAGGTGGGGTTCGAATCGGATCTCGACGGGAGCCAGCAATGCGGCGTATTCAGCCTGCACCAGCTCTCCGTTCTCTTCGAGGAATTCCTCAGCCATAAAAGCTGCACCCACGGAAAAGTCATCTTTCAGGGCCATCAGGACCTGCCGCACCGTCGGAACATCATCCACCAGGGAAATGTCCACGGTTTTCAACCGCCGCCAGGAGGGGAACCCCCGATCCGCGATCACGAGGGTATTGGTGTGCCGGACCCGAGCGATGAGGTGGAGGAGGTGGGGATTGAGGATTCCTCGCTGGAGCATGACCTTCTCTCCTCGGTTAGCTGGTAGCCCGTCTCTCGGTCTTGGCGCGGTCTGGTCCTGCGGCCGCCATCCGGTGCCCACATTATGCCCCTTTGTTCTTCCTGGCTGCCAGTGGGGAGAATTGCTGAGCGCACGTGACCCCACCAGATTCCCCACCTGACTGAGAACGAGACCATGGAGATTCGTGAGGGGATTCTCTGCCTATGAAAAGTCCACCCCAAGAACGTTCGCCTCAAACCGGACCTGATCAGACGTTCCTCCCGGTACTCATACTCCTCTTTGTTGGGAGCGGCTGCGCGGCCCTGATCTACGAGATCGTCTGGTTCCAGATGCTTCAGCTCGTCATCGGGGCCTCGGGCATCTCCCTGGGTATCCTTTTGGGAACGTTCATGGGTGGCATGTTCCTGGGAAGCCTGTTCCTGCCTCGGTTCGTGCCCGCGACGAGGCATCCCCTCCGGGTTTACGCCGCTATCGAGGCCAGCATTGGCGTCCTCGGGCTCCTTCTGCTGGTGGCCATCCCCGGGGTGAGCGGGGTTTATGGCAGTCTGGTGCCACCAGGTCTCCCAAGCGTCTTCATTCGCACGCTTCTGTGCGTTCTTCTTCTCCTCCCTCCAACCATCCTCATGGGCGCTACTCTTCCGGCCGTGGCCCGGTACGTACAGGCCACCCCTCGGGGAGTATCGTGGATGGGGTTTTTCTACGGGGGAAATCTCGCCGGAGCGGTCCTGGGGTGCGTCCTGGCAGGTTACTTCCTGCTTCGCGTCTTCGACCTGCCTACCGCCACCGGTGTGGCAGTGGTGTTGAACCTCCTGGTGGCCGCATTGGCTCTCCTCGTATCCCGAGTATCGCCTCACAAGCCCCAGATGGAAGAAGGGGCTAAGGGGGGGCCTCTCTTCACACCCGGTCGAAGGGCCGTGTACGCAGGGATCGCCCTCTCCGGGCTCACTGCCTTGGGGGCGGAAGTCGTGTGGACCCGCCTCTTGTCGCTTCTGCTGGGCGCTACGACGTATACTTTTTCCATCATCTTGGCGGTCTTTCTCGCAGCCCTGGGGGTTGGGAGCGCAGTGGGTTCGTATCTCTCTCGCACCATACCAAACCCCCGCACGGCTCTTGGACTCTGCCAGGCCATGGTGGTCCTGGGAGTCGCCTGGACGGCTTATCTCATCTCTTCGGCTCTTCCTTATTGGCCCATCAATCCGTCTATCACCGCCAGCCCCTGGTTCCTTTTTCAGATCGACCTGGTAAGGGTCATCTTTGCCCTGCTACCTGCCCCCCTCCTCTGGGGCGCCAGCTTCCCCTTGGCTGTGGCCGCTGCCGCCGAGAAAGGGCAGGATTCGGGGAGGCTCATGGCAGGGGTGTACGCGGCGAACACGGTGGGTGCGATCTTGGGAGCCCTCGTGTTCAGCCTTTTCGCAATTCCACAACTGGGGACCCAGGACGCTCAGCGGCTCCTCATGGTTCTCACGATGATTTCCGCCGCTGTTCTGCTGGCACCGGAGCTGGTGGCACCCAGGCGTTGGGAAGGCGCCCCGGTGGCCGGCGGCGGGAGGCTCAGGGGCTGGGCCTCCGCCTTGGGAGGTCTTTCCCTGACAGCCTATTTGGTATCGCAACTGGCTCCGGTGCCCCCCGTTTTGGTTGCCTACGGCCGATACGCACCCACGTACTACCCGCCAAACGCGCTATATGTGGGTGAGGGCATCAACTCCTCCATTGCCGTGACGGAGTTGGCCAACGGGGACCGGAACATCCACGTGGGGGGCAAGGTGGTGGCTTCTACAGAGCCACAGGACATGCGCCTTCAACGACTTCTGGGCCACATGACGGCCCTCCTTGCCGAGGAGCCTCGGACTGTCCTGGTGGTGGGGTTTGGGGCCGGGGTCACTGCCGGTACATTCGTCACCCACCCAAGCGTAGAGCGCATCGTCATCGTGGAGATCGAGCCATTAGTAACCGAGGTGGCGTCGGGGTTCTTTGCCCAACACAACTACAACGTCCTCAGAGATCCGAGGGTTGAGTTGATCCACGACGACGCCCGGCATTTCCTCCTCACGACGGACGAAACTTTCGACCTCATCACCGCCGATCCCATTCATCCGTGGATGAAGGGCGCCGCTGCCCTCTACACTCAGGAGTACTTCGAACTGGCGTCGAAGCACCTGAATCCCGGCGGGGTGATCACCCAATGGGTTCCACTCTATGAGTCCACCGACGAGGTGGTGAAAAGCGAGATGGCCACCTTCTTTGAGGCGTTCCCCGAGGGAGTGGTGTGGGGCAACACCAAGGAGGGCCAGGGATACGATCTCGTCCTCTCGGCAACCGACGGGACGCCGAGAATCGACGTCGATGCTCTGACGGTCCGTTTGAATCGGATGGATCACACCCTGGTGCAGCAGTCCCTGAGCGAGGTGGGATACACCTCGGCCCTGGAGCTGCTTTCCACCTACGCCGGCACGGCCCGAGACCTGGGGTCCTGGCTGGAGGGAAGTGAGATCAACCGTGATCGAAACCTCCGCCTCATGTACCTGGCAGGCCTTTCCCTCAATCGCTACCAGCAGGGCACCATCTACGGAGAGATCCTCGAACGCAGCAGCTTTCCGACGGATCTCTTCTTCGGCTCTCCCCAGACCGTCTTGATCCTCCGGATGCTCTTGGGATTCGAGTAAGAAGATCAGGGTGAGTGCAGCTCCATAGACGTGTGGTGTCCGCGTAAACACCATCCCCTTGGGACGTATGAAGGACTATACAGGCTTCCTCCTTTGACAACCTGAGGGCCACATGGACCGCCTCCTTCCCTCGGTGCCCCTGGAAAGGCGTACCGGCCAGAGACCTGAGCCTCGGACGTCGAGGTTCCTACGCCCCATCACGGCCTTCTTTCTGATCCTGGCCCTGATCGAAACGAACGGGTGCACCGACAGCACCGGACCTGAACCCTGGGATAGGGGTGACATTCTGGCCCGCCTCAACGCCCTCCCAGGGGTTGAGGCCCGGGAGATCGAGCCTTATTACGGATACCCTCGCGCGTTCCAACTCGATATCACTCAACCCGTGGATCACAACCATCCCAAAGGCCCAAGGTTCACGCAGCGCGCTTACCTCTCCCACGTCGATAACTCCACACCCATGGTGTTCGCACCTTCCGGGTACGGAACCACCCCAAGTTCAGGACAGGAGTTGGCAGGAATTCTCCAGGCGAACTGCCTGAGTGTGACCCATCGTTATTTCCCTGACGCCAGACCCGCGGAGCTGGACTGGCAGTATCTGGATATCCGGCAGGCCGCCCAGGACCACCATCGGATCGTCGACCTGTTCAAGGAGATTTATGACGGAACTTGGATCAGCACGGGGGCGAGCAAGGGCGGGAAGACAGCGGT
>JBDHMC010000180.1:0-5234 GCA_039656355.1 Gemmatimonadota bacterium
CCTCTGGCGCTATGAGATCATCGCAGAGGACGGTATTCGGTTCGTCGGGGTTTTCCTTCATGTAAAAGGCCTTTACCCCCTTCGCGTAGTTATAGACGAAGACGGGCAACTCGTAGTCCTCGCTCAAAAGGGTCTCGTCGGACCCGCCGATGTCATCCCCCCAGCTGATGCTGCTCCCTTTTTCCTTGAGCCGGGCTACGGCGTCGGTGTAGCTGATCCTGGGAAACGGCGACCGGACATTCTCCAGCTTCGAAAGGTCCCGCTCGAGCAACTCCAGCTCAGAACTGCACCGTTCCAGAGCCCGTTGGACGATATAGGATATGAGGTCTTGCTGGAGATCCATGTTTCCGTCGGAATCCACGAAGGCCATCTCTGGCTCGATCATCCAGAACTCGGTGAGGTGCCGGCGGGTTTTGGACTTCTCTGCCCGAAAGGTGGGACCAAAACAGTAGACGTTCCTGAAGGCTGGGCAGGCCGCTTCCGCATACAACTGACCCGTTTGAGCCAGGTAGGCGCTCTCGCCAAAGTACTCCGTCTCGAAGACGGTGCCCGCATGTTCTCCAATCGCCCCAGTCAAAATGGGGGTGTCCACACGAACGAACTCCCGTTCGTAAAAGAACTCATGAATGGCCTGCTCTACCTCGGCTCGGACCCTGAGGCCGGCTCGCTGCTGCGAGGACCGCAACCAGAGGTGCCGATTATCCAGGAGGAACTCAACCCCGTGCTCCTTGGGTTGGATGGGGTATTCAGGACTCGAGCCCAGTAGCTTGACCTCACTCAGGCCCATCTCAAATCCCCCAGGAGACCGTGCATCCTCCCGGACGATCCCGGTGACCTCAATACAAGCCTCCTGGGTCAAAACCGTGGCGCAGTCCCAGACTTCTTCGGGGAGCTCCTTTTTCACGAGAACCCCCTGGACGTACCCCGTCCCGTCCCGTACCACCAGGAACGCCACCTTCCCGTGGACCCTGAGCTGGTCCACCCAGCCGGCAATGGTCACCTGGTCTCCCTCATGCCGGGCAAGATGCCTTACTTCGACCATTTCAAATCCCTCATCGTGCCTGTGGTTCTCTTCGCGGCGCCCTACCAGGCGCCCTTCCAGGCGCCCTTCCCGAGAGCCTGTCCTCTAAAAGAGTGCGACTCCCGGTGTGCCGAACCTTGGTCCATCAGAGGGAGGGTGTCAATCCAGGGGGAGGAGACCAGAAGGTGGGATCCAGAATGGGAAGGAATCAACCCACGCCGAACATCCGGAGCTTCTCCTGGTGCCGTGCTCGAAGGAGGGCCCGGATCTTCCCGTTTCCCGATGTTGTCAGCTCCGGGTCCTGAGCCACCACCGTCCTTGCCCTGGTCTGGGCTTCGCGGAGAAGCTTTTCGTCCCTGGAGAGATCTGCAAAGCTCAGGATCGGGTCCCTACCATGTTGTTGCGGGCCGAAGAGATCCCCCTGACCTCGGATCTGGAGGTCCGCCCTCGCGATCTCGAACCCATCCGTGGTGCCTTGGAATATCCTAAGCCGTTCCTGAGCCAGTTCGCCGGGTTGCGACACCAGGATGCAGGTGCTTTGATCCCCACCCCTGCCGACCCGACCCCGGAGCTGATGCAACTGGGAGAGACCGAATCTCTCAGCATGCTCGATGACCATGACGGTGGCGTTGGGGACGTCGATGCCAACTTCGATGACCGTGGTAGCTACCAGGACGTCGATTTCACCGGCCAGGAAGGATCGCATGACTGCATCCTTCTCCTTTCCGGAGAGCTGGCCATGGAGGAGCCCCACCTCCCGGTGCGGAAAGACCTCCTCAGAAAGGCGGCGGTACTCTTCAGTGGCCGAGCGCAGATCCACCTTCTCGGACTCGCTCACCAGGGGGTACACCAGGTACCCTTGACGGCCCGCCTCTATCTCTCGATCCAGGAGCCGGTAGATCGACGGACGTTGCTTTGGGGACTTAAGTTGAGTCTCCACAGGCTTCCGGCCTGGGGGGAGCTCGTCGAGAATACTAAGGTCCAGGTCCCCATAGAGGGCCATGGCCAAGGACCGGGGGATAGGAGTGGCGGACATGACCAACACATCCGGTCGACCGTCCTGCTCCCCTAACACCATGCGTTGCCGGACGCCGAAGCGGTGCTGCTCATCGACCACGACCAGCCCGAGACGATTGAACTCCACCCCCTCCTGGATCAGGGCATGCGTGCCGACCGCGATCTTCGCCGACCCATCTGAGATAGTCTCAAGGGCCTCTCTCCGTTTTCCCGCGCTCAGACCTCCCCTGAGGAGGAGAACGTCCACTCCCAAGGGCTCCAGCATTTCGCCGAGTTTTCGTGCGTGCTGTTCCGCTAGGATTTCCGTGGGCGCCATAAGAGCCGCCTGGTACCCCCCCTCCAGGGCCAGCACCATGGCGAAGAGAGCCACCACCGTCTTTCCCGACCCCACGTCCCCCTGAAGAAGTCGGCTCATCTTTTTGGGGGAGGACATGTCGGAGAGGATCTCTCGGAGGACCCGGGCCTGAGCGTCGGTGAGGTCGAAAGGAAGGGACTCGTGGAGAGGTTTTATGACTTCGTTCGTCCGGAGGAAGGTTATCCCCGGTTGGGCTTCGGTCTGTTGAAACCGAACCTGGGCCTGCACAAGCTGAAGGAAGAAGAGCTCGTCAAATGCCAACCGTCGGCGACCCTCTTCAACTTGGGAAAGGGTGGTGGGACGGTGAAGAACGCCCAGAGCCCCGGCCAGGGCCATCAAACCCAACTCCTTCCGCTCCCCGGGTTCCAGAAACTCCTCAGATTCCACCTGTTTCAGAAGCCAGTCCAGATTCCGGGCGAAGACCCGTCGAAGGACCCACTGCGGCACCTCATCGCTAGCTGGGTAGGACACGAAGATGGTCCCGAGGACATCGTCCTCGTCGTCCTCCCCTTCCCTACCCAGGAGGGTGAACTCACGAGGCTGAAGTTGACGGCCATGAAAAAACTTCACCGGCCCGGTAACGAGGAGGAGGTCTCCCTTTCGGATCCTTCGATCCAACCAGGG
The DNA here is from genome assembly GCA_039656355.1 of Gemmatimonadota bacterium. Classification (GTDB taxonomy): domain Bacteria; phylum Gemmatimonadota; class Gemmatimonadetes; order Longimicrobiales; family Gaopeijiaceae; genus JABDNZ01. The sequence continues at coordinate 3,018 of JBDHMC010000180.1, forward strand.
CTGGCCAGGCCAAGCACAGGTGATCATCCCACTCTCGTCCTGGAGAACAGCTTGGAAGATCCTCAGCCCCGAACGGGTCGGAACAATCCCCATGCTCCTCACCCGGCCCACTGCAGTGGCATCCATTCCCACTTCCAGACTGCTCACAGCCTGAATCGTGGACGCGTCGTCGTAACGGCGAGGGACGTGATAGAGGAGGTCCCGAGCAGTGACAATCCCCATTCGCCCGAACGCTTCGGAGCGTTTGGGCCCTACCCCCTTCAGGAACTGGATGGGCTTGTCGAGCTGGGAAAAGTCCTGGGACATCAGCTTCCTTGAAAGACCCCTCGGATAAAATCCTCCGGATCAAAAACCTCTAGATCCTCGAGCTTTTCTCCCGTCCCCACCAACTTCACGGGGAGACCGAACTCTTCGAAGAGACTCACGACCATCCCGCCTCGGGCGGTGCTGTCCAGCTTGGCGAGTATGATCCCGGAGAGGGAAATCACCTTAGAGAAGGCCTCCACCTGGGCCCGTGCATTTTGGCCAATCGTGGCATCCAGGACAATCAGGCTCTCGTGGGGAGCACCTGGAAGTTTCTTCCTCATCACCCGATCGACCTTTTCCAACTCATCCATAAGGTTCTTATGGGTGTGAAGCCGCCCGGCTGTATCCACGAGGAGGACGTCGACCTTCCGGGTGACAGCTGCCTCGATGGCATCGAACACCACGGCCGCCGGATCTCCTCCCTTCTGACCGCCAACGAAGCTGGCCCCAACCCGTTCGGCCCAAACCGAAAGCTGCTCCACGGCTCCTGCCCGATACGTATCAGCGGCCGCCACCATGACGGTCTGACCCTCCTCCCGAAGCCTGTGGGCCAACTTTGCGATGGACGTCGTTTTTCCCACGCCGTTCACGCCGCAGATGAGAAAGACCGTTGGTCCCGACTCCGAGGCCTGGAGATACGCTTCCGAGGAGGGGGTGAGAATGACCGAGAGTTCTTCCTGGAGGGCCCCTCGAAGCCCTTTCGCCCCTCTCACCTCACCTTTCCGAGCCAGATCTTCCACCCGATCCACAAGACGCAAGGTGGCCTGGACCCCGAAGTCTGCCGCCAGAAGGCACTCCTCCAGAGACTCTATGGTTTCGGTGTCCATGCCCCCCAGAGCCACCCTGACATCCGTTAGGGCAAGCTTGACGACTCGTCCCCAAAGGGACGTTTTCTTTTCGGATCTCTTTCGGAAGAGACGAGCCATGGCTACGTAGGTGTCATCCGGTTAAAAGCTGTTTCACAGGTGGGGTGCGCCCAGGAAATGAAAAAAAGGGGACTCACCCTTTGCGAGCCCCCTCACGGTCACCGAATGCCCCCGCCGGGTCAATCCCCTCCCTGGTTGGGCAGAGTCTCCGAAGAATCCGGGTCGGGCTGCTCCGCCAAGCTCAGAATGGGGGGGCCTTCGAGGGTGGCCAATAAGCCCAGACGGTCCTCGGACTCGAGAGCCCACCGACCCCAGGCGGACGTGGGTACTGGATCCCCGGGAGGAAGGTTGATGGACAGTGGGTCCAGCGCCGTTCCATTGCGCCGCAACTCATAGTGGCAATGAGGGCCATTCGCCAACCCGGTCATTCCCACGCGGCCGATGGTTTGGCCTTGTTTGACCCGGGTCCCCACACGAACACCAGGTTCGAACCGGCTCATATGCCCGTACCTGCTGACCCACCCGTTGGGGGCCCGAATCTCCACCAGGTTCCCCAAATCCCCCTTCCGGTCGGCGTAGATAACCACGCCATCGCTGGTCGCCTGGATGGGAGTCCCCACCGGTGCTGCGAAATCCACCCCCCGGTGGGCTCTGACGGTATTCAGAATCGGATGCAACCGAGCACTGGAATACGTCGAAGAGATACGACTGAGGGTAATGGGCTTGAGAAGGAAGGCGCGGCGAACCGACTTCCCATCCTCGTCATAATACGTACCATCTCCATCGTCATTAGGATCGAACCAGATGGCACGATAGGGGGTGCCCTGGTTCACGTACTCAGAAGCAATAAGGTGATAGCCGCGCATGCTTCCGTCTGGCCGAACCTCCCTCTCCAGCGCAAAGCGGTACGTGTCCCCCTCACGAACCTGCCTGCTGAAGTCCACCTGCCACTGGAACACCTTGTCCATCTGGTCTGGGATCTTCTCCCGATCATCCAGGGGCATTCCTGCCAGGGCTGGATTGTCGATGACGGCAAACCAGAGGA
>JBDHMC010000181.1:0-5218 GCA_039656355.1 Gemmatimonadota bacterium
CTCTGGGAGGCTCTGTGCCGAGCAAACCAGGCAGGAAAGGCTTCCGAAGTCAGGTGCTCCCGAGAAGGGGCGCGAGAGGGAAAGGAAGGACGCTCCATGGCAGCGTACGGGAGCAGCCTCAGACCGGTCCCGGTACGCCGCCCAAAAAGTCGTCAATGGTTCGATGGGACGCTCGAAGTGGAAACCGCGGCCGTCCAGGTGACCGATGGGACGCTCGAAGTGGAAAAGGTACCCCCCGTCTTCGCCCCTCCCGCCTACTCAACGCCTCCGCACCTGCGAAGCCCCGCCCCTGCCGCCCCTCCCGCCTACTCAACGCCTCCGCACCTGCGAGGCCCCGCCCCTCGCGCCCCGCCGGACTAGTCCCGGTAGACCACCCCACCCTTCATGACGAAGTGCACCCGCTGGAGAGCGGTAATGTCTTCGGTAGGGTCTCCCTCAACGGCAATGAGATCAGCCAGATAGCCCTCTCGGACAACCCCTAGTCGGTCCCCCAGTCCCAGGATTCCCGCATTCCCGGAGGTCGCGGCAAGAAGGGCATCAAACGCGGTCATTCCATACTCCACCATGAGCTCGAGTTCCCAGACGTTCTCCCCATGGTCGAATACCCCGACATCTCCGCCGAAACAGATGGGCACCCCTTCCTCCAGGGCTAAGCGGAAGCTCTCCTTCTTTTGTAGGATCCTGGCCGGGTCCGGATCCACCCCCTTTCGCCATCCTCCGTACATGGCATAAGCCTCACCTGCCCCCAGCGTAGGGCAGAGGGCTACGTCCCGGGTTGCCATGAGGCGGAAGACCTCCCTGGTTCCTCCGTCCCCATGTTCGATGGTTCGTATCCCGGCCTCCACTGACCGACGCATGGATTCAGGGGCTGTCGCATGAGCCGCCACCCATCGACCGGAGCTCTCGGCCACTTCCACCACGGTCCGGAGCTCCTCCTCCGTGAACGTGGGTTGGGCCGTGCCGTCAGGGCCCCATCGGTAGTCGGCGTAGACTTTTACCCAGTCGGCCCCACGGCCGATCTGGTCCCGGGTGACCCGTATCAGATCATCGTATCCGTCGGCTTCTTCTGCTCCCTTGGGAAGATGCCATTCTGGTGCTCCCTTGGGGTTGTAGCTTCCTGTGGCCACGATGGCCTTGGTGGTCACAATGAGCCGAGGACCCGGGATTACACCTTTATCGATGGCGGCTTTCAGACCTACATCTGCGTATCCGGCTCCCTCCGTACCCAGGTCCCTGAGTGTCGTGATCCCGGCGTTTAGGCTCCGCTCAGCATGAACGACCCCGCGTGCGGTGCGCTCCGCCAGGGATTCCAGGAGAACCTGGTCTGTCCATGAGGTTTCGTCATAAGGGTGGAGAAGGAGATGGGCGTGCCCCTCAATCAGTCCCGGAAGAAGGGTGAGATCCTGGAGATCCACAACCTGGGCCCCGGCGGGCGCCGCGATGGTCGACTCCGGCCCCACGGCCACGATTCGGTCACCGACTACAAGCACGGCCCAACCCTCATGGAGGATGGAGGTTTCACCGTCGAAGACCTGGCCGGGCCGGAGCAGGGTGGCCTCCTGTCCTGCTAGGGGCCCCACTGCGGCGAGGAGGACGAAGGAGATTCCGAAACCGATGGCAGGCAGGCGCTGAAACATGAACATGGCTCGTTCTGGGAGAAAGGGAGGGTGGCGTATGGCTCAAAAAGTGGCGGAGATGCCGAAAAGATGCCACTCTCAACGCCCTTTCGGTTCCGGGTCGAGGCCCGGTATCTTGCCCATAAATCGAAAAACTTCTCGTGGACTGACGGTGCCATGACCGATCGAGAATCGACCCTCCTCGCTGGGAGGGTCAAATGGATGGAACAAGTCCTGGGGCATCCCCTTACTCCGCCTGTTGAGGCTCCCCTGCCTATCCTCCAGGAGGAGGAAAGAGAACACCTTCTGGAGACGGCCGAGGACCTTTACTGGAACGACCTCGAATGGGAGAAGCTGACGGGTGAGGAACAACTGGACGAAGAGTTTCTCACTGAGATGGCTTTTCCAGGGTTCCTGGCCTTTGTTCGGGGTCTTCTCCTCTCGGTGGCCATGCCCGATTCCCTTGCGCCCCCCCGTCCCTCTCCGGAGGTCGTTCAGGATCTCCTTTCCTTCCTTGCGGCTCAGGTTGTTGACTTGGAAGAACAGAATGCCTCATCCGATGGTGAAGACCGTGAGCATAAGGAAGCAGAGTTGAAGATGACCACCCGGTTGGTGGATCTGGTCCTCTACATCCTTCACGATTTTGGCCCCGAAGAGGTTGGGAAGGTCGAGGCCGCCCTCGCTTCGGAGTAGCCCCAGTCCGTGAGACATCGGCCCCAACGAAGACCTGGCCACTCCTATCTCGCTGGGAGCCCCCTCCTCATCGCCCACAGGGGTGGGGCAGGGCTGGCACCGGAGAATACCTTGGCTGCCTTCCAAAACGCCGTCCATGAGTGGGGGGCGGATATGCTGGAGATGGATGTCCGCTCGACGCTGGATGGTGAGGTGGTGGTCATTCATGATGAAACCGTCGACCGAACCACCAGTGGAACGGGGCGGGTGGAGGACCTCACCCTGGAACAGCTCCGGGAGCTCGATGCAGGGCATCACTTCCGGGATCCAGAGGGGAGGCAGTCCTTCCGAGGCACCGGCGTTAGGGTCCCCACCTTCGAGGAGGTCCTGGAGGCGCTACCCGGGGTTCGGATGAATGTTGAGGCGAAAGACCGACGATCGGCGCCCGGTCTTGTGGCTACCATCTTCCGGCACGCCTCTGAGGACCGTGTTCTCGTGGCTGCGGAGTGGGAGCGGAACCGACGAGCGGTGAGCGGATACCCGGGTCCGTGGGGGGCGTCACGACGCGATTTGATGTGGTTCTTCATCCTGATCCATACGCCCCTTGGTCGTTTTTACACTCCCAAATGTGACGCCCTTCAGATTCCGGAAACTCACCACGGGATTCGGGTCCTCAGCCGGCACTTTCTCCGCGAGGCCCATGCGCGAAACCTGCCCATTCATGTCTGGACCGTGGACGATCCTGAGGATATGAACCGCCTTCTGGATATGGGGGTGGATGGAATCCAGACCGATCGCCCGGACCTGTTGGCCCCCATTCTCACCGAGCGGTTCGGCCGGCCCCGGCCCCCGGGCTTGCGAGCTGGGGTATGAAGGGCGAAGACACGGGCCTCTCCTCGGGACGGGACCTCGACCTCGTGGCCCGCTTCTCCCGACAATTGACTTCAGACGGCACGCTGGCCCACGGGGACAAACTGGTGGTTGCTCTTTCAGGAGGAGTGGACTCAACGGTTCTCCTTCATCTGATCCGCTTCACACCGAACCTCCCCCCCTTCGAGGTTCTCGCTGCCCACTTCGACCATCGCATGCGACCAACCAGCGGAGAGGATTGCCTCTGGGTGACTGGGCTGTGTCGGGCCTGGGGAGTTCCCCTTCTCACGGGTGAAGCCGAGTCCCCTCCGGCCTCGGAGGCAGAAGCCCGGCACGGAAGGTATGGATTCCTCCGGGAGGTGAAGGATCGGGAGCGCGCGACCTGGGTTCTCACCGGGCACCACGGTGACGACCAAGCCGAAACGGTTCTCTTCAGGGTGGTTCGGGGCACAGGTCTCCGAGGTTTGGCAGGGATCCCCAGGGAGCGTGACCCAGGGGTGTACCGCCCCCTGCTACCCTTTTCCCGGGACGAACTGTTGGACTACGCTCGGGACCGGGGGATTCGCTTTCTTCAGGATCCAACGAACCGGGAATTGACGAATCCCAGGAACTTCCTCCGCCACCTTACCCTTCCCCAGCTCCAGGGCGGACCGGCCCCGCGGGTCAAGGGATCCCTTCGACGGTTGGCGAGGCTGGCCCGGGAAAACGAAGATGCCTGGGAGAGTCTTCTTCCCAGCCTTCTGTATGGTGTACTAGAGGAGGAAGGTGGGGAGGTCTTCATTGTCCGGGAGGGCTTGCTTGCCTATCATCCGGCGGTTCAAACCAGACTCCTGAGGGAGATCTTCCGGAGGTCCGGAATCGAGTTGAACGAGGCAGGAACCCGGGCAGCGGTGGAGTTTACTAGAAGCGGCGCCAGCGGGCGGGTTCTGACTCTTCCTGGCGGCGCCCGCCTGAGTCGGGACTTCCATCGATTCAGGCTCGGAGCGGTAAGGACACCCGGAGGGGACGAGCCCTTGATCCTATCGGAACCAGTTGGTGGCTCAAGGGGATTTCAGGTAGGTGGATGCAGCTTCCAAGCGGTGTGGGGCTTGGAGGATCCGGAGGAGGATCACGCGGTTGTGGAAATCCCTCTCTCCGGGTTGGTTTTTCCTCTCATTGTGAGGGGATGGCTGCCGGGGGACAGGATTCATCTTTCCTACGGCACCAAGAAACTGAAGAAACTCTTTGCCGAGGCGAGTATACCTGTGGACCAGCGGAGCCGGACGCCCGTCCTCCAGGACGGAGCCGGACGGGTCCTCTGGGTGGCTGGAATCGCCTCTTCAACCTTCCTTCAGGCACTTGAAGGGTCGGGGACCCTGTTTCTTGGGATTCGGAATGTCGAAAAAAGTCGAGCTTGATACCAGACAAACCGGGCGTGAACTGGCCCGGGTCGTCTACACCCGTGAGGAGATCCAACAACGGGTGACTGAGATGGGCGAGGAGATTACTGACTCGTACGGGCCCGACGACCGGATCCTGGTTCTGGGTCTCCTCAAGGGATCCTTCATTTTCCTGGCTGACCTCGTTCGGAAGATCCAACATCCCCTTCAGGTGGACTTTCTGGTGGCGTCCAGCTATGGGAATGCCACGAAGACCAGCGGGGACGTGAATCTCCTGTATGATCCGGAGGCCTCGGTAGAGGGCCGGAGTGTTATTCTTGTGGAGGACATTATTGACAGTGGCACCACCATGAACCGCCTTATCCCTCTATTGGAGGGAAGGGGTCCGCGGAGCTTGGAAGTATGTGCCCTTCTTCATAAGCGGGTGGCGCCCCTTGACCGGGAGCCGAGATGGGTAGGCTTCGACGCTCCGTTGGAGTTCTTGGTGGGTTACGGCCTCGACTACAGTGAGGACTTCCGCCATCTCCCGTTTATCGGGAGCCTGTAGTGAAAGGAACCTGTCCCGGTAGGGACGGCGGAAAGAAGAGACGGAATGGCTGATCGCGAACCTCAACAAAATGATCCGGGAACTAACAAGTTCTCCAACGTATCCAGAAAGGCCTCGTTCTGGATCTTGCTGGC
>JBDHMC010000182.1:0-5207 GCA_039656355.1 Gemmatimonadota bacterium
GTTCAGTTGTGGACCGTCCCCGGACGTCTGGAAGTGGGGGGAAATGACCAACGTTCCATCGGTCAGCCCCGATAGTCGAACAGCCTCCACCATCCGTCTGAAATAGTCATCGGGGTTCCGGTCGGCTCCATGGACAACGATCACCGCCTGGACCACGGAGGTGTCACCGGCCTGAATCGGGTGGGTTCGGAAGACAGGCAGGAGGAATCCTTCTCCTATGGGCACATGCTCGGTGCAGGTGGGAGAGGCCGCCAAGCATGGGATGGGGGAAAACGGCTCCGAATCATCCGGACCCGTGGGCCCCCCTCCATCGCCCCCACAACCCCCAAGGAGGGACAGAAGGCCCAGGACAGCTGTTGCCCGACTCAAGATCAGGCTCTCACCCTCCATGAGCATGCACCAGGTTAACCTCCTTCCCGCCGCACCACGTTCGTATCGGCTGGGGATGGGAATGTGGAACCGGACAGGGAGCCCTGGCGCTATTCGGAAAGCGCTTGCTCCATGACGGTCTCCACCTCTTGGGCGAGAGCCTCACCCGCCTCGACGAGCCCAGATAGTTTGTCCCGCATTTCCTGGCCGAACGCTTCGTCTTTGATGCTCTTCAGGTTGATGCGGACATTGTAGGCGGCTCCGATGAGCCCAGCCCGGGCCACAAGGCTCCCGGTCCCCACGTCACTCATCATCTCCTCCGGCGCCATCCGGACCATCTCGAGGCAGAGACGGAGGGCGTCACGGCATTGCTCAACCGTGGACATTGGAACCAGGGTGGCGGCCTTATACCCTTGCTGAATCGCCTCGGATCGGACAGCCCGTTCCTCCACGGTGTCTTTGGGCATTCGCATTCCTGTGATGACAGCGTCGAAGGCTTGGGTATCTTCGTCCACCCCCCTCACAAGGGCGTCTTTTAGTTCCTGGGCCTGGTTCGCCAACCCACAGAGATCCTGGTATCGACCGTCGTACTCCCCCTTCCCGATGGAGAGGTTGGCCACCATGGCCGCCAAGGCCGCTCCAAGGGCTCCAGCGAGGGCCGAAACGGAGCCACCTCCGGGGGCAGGGGTGTCACGGGAGACCTCGTCGACGAAGTCGTATGTGGCCTTGAGAACCAGGGGTCCTTCCACCTGGGGCATACCCAGGACCTTCTCGATGGGATCGAATGGCGCCACGTCTCGTAGGCCCATGGACTGGATAGCCGTCTCTACCAGGTCAGGCACCGGGATGCCGGTGGATTTCATCATCCTTCGCCGATAGTAGAACCCGGCCTCCCGGATTGCCTCAAAGGGAATGAGGCCAACGATCTCTGAACCCGTGATCCCAATACCCCGTTTTCGGGCCTCTTCCCGGGCCGCCTCCAGAACCTCGTGGGGTGAGGAAACCCGGAAATTGGTGAGGTTCATACTAATCTGGGCCCGGTTGTACTCATCAATGACCCAACCGATGGCCTTCACCTCGGTGAATGATCCATCGGTGAAAACGTGGCCAGTGGGATTCTCGGGATCGATTTCCAAAGCCTCGTATCGAGCCCGAAGGTCCCCTCCATGTTCTTCCCTGTGATGGCTCTCCAACTCCTCGAATGAACCGCCCACAAAGTCACATGGGCCGCACGGATAGGTCCCGTCCTCAGGGAAGTCCACCACGTCGCCTTTGTAATAGAAAGGCTCCGTGTTACCGGTCCTCTTCCAACGTCCTCGCTCCCTCAAGACGTATGCGATCTCGTTGGCATACCGCCGGTCGGTAGAGTTGAGATCGATATTGTAGGCCACCAAAAATTCCCGGGCGCCCACAGCTGTTGCTCCCGCTCGGGGACTGAACGCCGCAGGGCCGAAGTCCGGGGCCCACTCCGGATCGTTGAACCTGTCCTTGAGGCCTTCGTACTCTCCAGTTCGCACCTTGGCCAGATTGTGGCGTTCGGGACGGGAAGCCGCGTTTTCGTAGAGATAGACGGGAATACCGAGCTCCTCACCGATGCGGGCGCCGACCCTCCGAGCCATCTCCGCGCAGTCCTCCATGGTCACCCCGGCCACGGGGACGAAAGGAACCACATCGGTGGCTCCCATGCGGGGGTGTTCCCCTTCATGCCCAGCCATGTCGATGACCTGACTCGCCCTTTTCACCGTCTGAAATGCGGCTTCCTCCACCGCGGCTGGGGGACCCACGAAGGTGATGACCGTGCGATTGGTCTTCTCCCCCGGGTCTACGTCCAGGAGGCGCACATCCGCTACCGCCTCAATGGCGTCGATCACCTCTTTGATGGCACTGGGGTTCCGACCTTCGGAGATATTGGGAACGCACTCAACAATGGGGTCCATGCCTGCTGGCCTCCAGGGTTTTTGCAGAAAGAAGAAGGGGCCCGACCTCAGATGTTAACCTGTTTGTCGGACCCCGATAGTCACAAGGGGCGGGCCTTCAGTCGGCGACTTGCCAGACGGTGTCCAGAACCGTCCCGTCCACCCACTTGATCACGGCCACCGGCTGGTCCGTTGTGCGGGGCGGATCAGGTTTCCCACCAATGATCCCTTCCACCTCCTCTTTGATCTCCTCAATGGGGCGGATTGGAAGGTCCGAGCCTTTGACTGCCTCCAGAAGATCGGCCCGCCGGGGGTTGATGGAAATCCCCCGCACCGTAACCACAACGTCGATGAGCTCACCGGGACCGGTGAGGGTGGTTACCTCGTCCACCAGAACAGGTATGCGATCCCGAACCGCCGGGACAGCAAGGATGGTGCATCCGCTGAAGAGACAGTTCTGCCAGCCACCGATTCCGTGAAGAAGGACCCCATCGGAATGAGTATTCACGTTCCCATTGAAGTTCACATCCACTTCGGTCGCGCCGAGAACGACGGCATCCACCATTGAGGCGAAGTTTCCTTTGCCATGGTAGTTGTACGAGGTGAAAGGTGAAGTGGGTACGTGGTGGGGGTTGTTGGCGATGGATTCCACTGCGGCAAGATCAAAGGTCTGGCCATCCAGGATGTAGTCCGTAAGACCCTCTTCCATCATTTCCACCAAGTACTGGGTGGACCCTCCCCTAATAAACCGTGCCTTTACACCGGCATCCTTCATCATCTCTTTCAGGAATTGGGCGAAGGCCAGAGCAATTCCCCCAGCGCCGGCTTGGAACGAGAAGCCATCCTTCATGATTCCCGCATCCCGGACAAAAGCGGCTACGTACTCGGCAATGAGGAGGCGGTCGGGGCTCTTCGTGATCTGCGTGGTGCCGGAGACGATCTTGGATGGGTCGCCGACGGAATCCACCTCGACGACAAAATCAACGTTGTTTCCTTGGATCTGCCAGGGGATACAGGGGAAGGGGACAAGGTTATCGGTGACCACGATGACGTGTTCGGCGTAGATGGAATCCGCCAGGGCGAAGCCCAACGAGCCACAGGCGGAAGGGCCGTGGGACCCATTGGCGTTGCCGAAGAAATCAGCAGACGGAGCGGCGATGACGGCGATGTCAATGTGCACATCACCGTCCTGAATAGCCTGCCACCGTCCTCCATGAGATCGGAGAACCCCGAGGCCAGCCATCTTGCCCTCTGATGTGTACCGGCCCAGAGGCCCGTTCATGCTGCCCTCAATATGGTGGACCACCCCTCGATCCATAAGATCGATAACGGGTTCATGGCAGGGGAAGGAGGCCGATGGGAACCACAAGAGGTCCTTAACACCCAACTCATCCGCCGCCTGTAGGGCCTCCAGGGCCACCAGATCGCCATTCCGAAGATGATGATGCGAGGAGATGGTCTGTCCGTCCCGAAGACCACACCGCTCCAGGGCAGTTCTTAGATCCGGAACCCGTTTGTCGCCATTGGCTGGATAAGCCTGGCAAGAGCGAATCGGTGGTCCGGCCTTGGACTCTGAGGGTTGGAAGACTCCCACGCCTTGATAGGGAGCCTGTGGCTTCCCATTCACAACCGTTGGGACCTTTCGCCCGGCAGCATTCACAACGAATTCAGTCTGGCTCATGACGTCACCTCCCCGTCGTCCTCATTCGCAGGAATGAGGCCGGCTTCCCTGGCTTGGTCCACCAATTGCCCCGCCCTCAAAACCACCGGGCGGTCGATCATCTTCGAGCCGAGGCTCACTACACCCAGCCCTTTCTCTTCAGCTTCCTGAAAAGCCTCTACAATCCGGAGAGCTTTCGTGATTTCCTCAGCACCGGGAGCAAAAGCTTCGTGGATCACCCGAATCTGCCGTGGGTGGATACACCCCATCCCTCGGAAGCCCATGGCCCTGGATCGTTTTCCCCAGGAGAGGAGACCCTCCTCATCGGCCACATCGCCGTACACGGAATCGATGGCCTGGACCCCGGCAGCGCGGGCGGCATTTACCAACCGGCTCCGTGCCCAGAGGGACTCTCTTCCCTCCGGGGTTTTTACCACACCCAGGTCGGCGGTGTAGTCTTCGAGTCCTATGGTCACCGCCGCCACGAAGGGGCTCGCTAGCGCAATATGGATCGCGTTCTCGATACCTTGGGCCGATTCAAGGATCGGCATGAGCCATATGGGCTGAGGTAGGCTCTGGGTCTCCTGAATGGTGGCGATTCTTGCCTGAACCCGCTTGACCTGTCCAGAGGTCTCGACCTTGGGGATTAGGATCATTTCGGGCCCCTCAGGGACCACCACATCCAGATCTTCCAGCCCCATATCACCCTGATTGATCCGGACCATCCGCTCCGCCTCGCCGAAGTCCACGCACCGGAGGGCGTTTCTGACCACAAAGCGAGCGGCGTCTTTCTCGGCGTGATGTACCGAGTCCTCCAGGTCCAGGATCACCCCGTCAGGACCGTGGAGGCCTGCATTGACCGCAAACTTCGGTTCGTTCCCTGGCAGATAAAGCCTGGATCTACGGAGACGGTCTTTGGAAGTCCCCTCTGGCCGGGGGTGAGGTCGGGCCTCCGGCCTGGTGTCTTCCGGTGGCTCTTTTCCACACCGCCGAAGAGCCGCCTCCAGACGAGCCTGGATCACCCAGGGCAGCGCGCCCTGGTCTTCTATCCGGACCTCGGCGTCCTGGATGTGGAAGGCTGAAAGAGTCTGTAAAACACCTTCACGGATGGAGGTGCCGAAAAGGGCTCCTACCTTTGATTCCAACTCGAGCTGGATTCCGCCGTCTTCCTTCAAGTCAACGGCAATCCAGCAATCCGACCGGACATCCGATCCCTTTCGTCCGGTCTCTCCGGTCCCCGCATGGCCCACCATAGGTCACTC
>JBDHMC010000183.1:0-5152 GCA_039656355.1 Gemmatimonadota bacterium
GGGGGTTGCGGAGTTACCGCCCGGGCGATGATCCCAGAGACATCCATTGGCGCACCACAGCACGCCTGGGGTGCCCCGTTGTACGGGAGTACGAACAGAACGAAACCGAGGCTCTTTGGCTCTGCTTGGACACCCGCGGGGAGCCAGGTAACAGAGCTGAAATCGCCATCGAAATGGTGGCCTCTCTGGCGGCCGGGGCCTTTCGGGAAGGAAGGCGGTTCGGCTTGGTGACACCGAACCTGACCGTGGAGCCTGGTCTAGGCCCTGGGCAGCTGGAGCGAATCCTCAGCGTCCTGGCGAGTGTGGACTTCACCCCAGAGGCCCCCAGGCCCCTCCCCCCTACCTCACCCAACCAATGCGTCCTGGTCACGACCAGACCCGAAACGAGCCGTGGTTTCGGAGACCTCTACTCCCCCCCGCTGGCTGGAGGCCGATGAGATTGGCCCGCACGCACCGGCGGCTGGCCGTTCTCATGAGCCTTGCCAGCCTGGTGGCCTTCGCCACCGGGGCTGGAGTGGATCCGTTCGCAACAACCCTCGCCACGGCCGGACTCCTCCTGGCTCTCTTTTGGCAGCCGTCACCGGCGCTCTCGGCCCGGCTGGAACGAGTGTGGCTCCCACTGGCCCTCCTCCTAGTCGTCCGGGCCCTCGTGCATTTTTTCGTCATCAAAGACGACGTAGTGATTCCCGTGGTGGACCTACTCTTCCTTCTCCTCACCGCCGAATCACTCCGTTCCCTGGAGGCTACCAACGACGCACGCCTCTACTCTCTTTCTTTCGCACTCCTCCTGGCATCCACGGCCTACCGGCCTGGTCTCCTCTTCCTCCTTGCGTTCCTGGCCTACGTAGGCCTCGCTCCGGTGGTTCTCATATACGGGCATCTGAAAAGGCAGGGGCAACGCCACGGCACGGGTGATATTCCCATTCCCCGGTCCTTCCTTTTTACGGCCTCGGCCCTATCGGGGGTGACCTTGGTTGTCGCTGCCCTGGTGTTTCTGACCTTCCCCAGGGTGTCTCAGGGATGGGCAGCCAGGGGAGAGTCCCTCGCCACTTCTATCGCCGGCTTCGCCGACGCCGTGACCCTCGGAAACCACGGTGGGCGGATCTATGGCAACCCCCGAATCATACTCCGTGTGGAGTTCCCGAGGGAAGTTCCCGTCAACTTCCAGTCCCTTTACTGGAGGGGACGGTCCTATGACCGATTTGATGGCCTCCAATGGAGCAGGTCCGCCCGGCTCCCCCCTTCTTTGGCACCTACGACATGGTACGAACGCTGGGGACGGGAAGTGATCTCCCAGAGGATTTACGGGGCGCCTCTGGACACCCGGGTCCTCTTTGCCCTCCATCCTCTGGTGGAGGTCGAGCCCGAATCACCCATCCAGCCAGTCTCCGACAACACTGGGGACTACGTCTACTGGGGATTCGGAGCACCCGACTATACGGCCCGCTCTCTGGCTGGGCGGCCCACTCCCTCCCAACTCCGGACGGCCCAAGGTGGGTTCGTACCGGCCAGACCATACTACACCCAGCTCCCCCCTTTATCCGCTGAGGTGAGGTCCTTGGCAGACTCTCTTCTCGCCGGTCTGCCCACCGACTATGACCGGGCGGCGGCGCTGGAGAGTTGGTTCCAACAGGAGTTCACCTACACCCTCGAGCTGCCGAGGACCGCCCGGGAAGCCACGCTCGAGCACTTCTTGTTGAACCGGAGGGCAGGCCACTGTGAGTATTTTTCTACCGGTATGGCCATGCTCCTTCGAACCCAAGGAGTTCCCGTGCGGGAAGTAAACGGCTTTGTGGGCGGGAACTGGAGTGAGTTCGGGAATTACCTGGCCGTCACCCAGAACCAAGCTCATGCCTGGGTTGAAGTCTGGTTTCCCGGATACGGGTGGGTCCCCTTCGATCCTACGCCGGCAGGGGGAGGAGAGCGGCTGGCAATGACCTCCTGGTTCTGGCCGGGACGCATACTCTTCGACGCCATCCAGCACCGCTGGAACAAATGGGTCCTAGATTTCTCTCTGCAGACCCAGTTCACCCTATTCGAAAGAGGCCGGGAAGCTCTCACTGCCAACACTCGGATTGATCCGGATCAAACGGACGGCCGGAGTGGGACCATTCCCTTCCAGATAGTCTGGTGGACGCTTGGCGGCCTTCTGGTGTTGGGAGCCGGGGTCTGGAGTTTTAGCTGGAACAGAGGGACCCCGTGGGAAACCCGCATGTTTCTTCGCCTCAGAGATTCCGGCCGCCGGGCTGGAGTGCCGGATCCCGCTCTCCACTCCCCAAGGTCTCTGACCGACTATCTCGAATCGGTCCGGCACCCCGCCGCCCCTGCGGCCCGGAAGGTGGTGGACGGCTACGTCCAGGTCAGGTTCTCCGGACTTCCGATCAAGGAATCACAAGAGGAAGAGATTACCCTCGCCCTAAAAGACGCCCGCACCCTCTTGCGGAGAAGCACCATCAGATGATGGAAACTCATGAAGTGATTGAGAACCGGGCGCGCCTCTAGTACTCTTACGTTGATGAACGCCTCCGCGAAGCCCTCGTCTCCGCCCCCGCCGTCCTCGGGGCACCACCTGGCGACCATCAGTCATGAGGGTCGTTTCTGGGATGTTTATCTGGAGTTCGAGGACGATCCCCGGCGCCCGGATACCTTTCGTGCGCTCCTCTGCTACTTCCCTGGAGACCCGGGAGACGAAGAAGAAGCAGCCAGAACCACGGTCATCATCATCGAAGATTCCTTCGAAGAATCCATGGTCAAAGCCCGGAGCCTTGAAGATGTCCAGCTTCAAGCTTTGCTTCGGTCAGCCCTTCCCTGACAATCTCGACCTCTCTTCTGAACCCGGTTAGGCTTCCTTCACCCAGCGCCAGAGCTCGGGGACGGTCGGTCTTTTGCCCTGCATGAGGATCCCGACCCGGTAGATCCTCCCAGCCACCCACGCCACACCCCAGACTCCCAGGTAGAGAAAGGTCAGGGAGGTCCCTATTTGCCAGATGGGGATCTCCCCTGCGCCAGCCCTCGCATAGAGGAGGACCGGGCTGAAGAAGGGCACCATGGAGGTGATGACCGCCCAGGGGGCATGTGGATCCGCCATAATCGGCATCAAGAGCAGGATGGGAGGAAAGAGGAGAAAGATGACGGGAAATTGAGCCTGTTGGGCCTCCTCTTCCGTAGAGCACATGGCACCCACTGCTGCATAGATCGCTGCGTAAAGGAAGTACCCTCCCAAAAAGAGGGTAACGAACAAGGCCAGAAGGCCCACTCCGGGTAGAGCCTGGGCGATGGCGTCCGGATCGGCCAACCCTGGCCGAGCAGCAACCACCGCTGGCAGGCCTAGAGTGAAGGCCAGGACCCCACAGAAGACCCAAACCGCCAACTGGGTCAGTCCCACCGATCCTACTCCCAGAATCTTGCCCAACATCAGCTGCGAGGGACGAATGGAGGAGACGAGGATCTCCACAATCCGGCTGGTTTTTTCCTCCAGCGTCGCCCTCATCACGGCTGCAGCGTACATGAGGACGACCATGTAGAGCATCATGGCGCCGACGAACACTCCCAAAAACTCAGGTTCATCTTCCGTCGTTCCCCTCGCTTCCTCCTGAAGGAGGCGCAGATCCATGCTACCTCCGGCGAACAGGGCTTCCAGGTCGACTTCAGCGCCCACCTCAGCCAGTCGGACCTCTAAGGCCGATTGGACCACTACCCCCCGGATACTCATGCCACGGATGGCGCCGGGGCCCCTGGACCCGTAATAGGTGAGGTGGCCCCGGGCCAACGCGTCTTCGCCCAAAACCAGGTACCCGCCCAGATCTCCCTCCAACGCTTGGACCCTCAGAGAGTCTTCGGACCCCGGGGGTGCTACTTCCACGGTGAACCCGACATCTCTCAACCGCGGCCCCACTCGTCCCGCAAGGACACCGGTTTGGTCAACAAGTGCGATGCTCCGCTGGGCCTCTTCTCTTCCCATCTCCAAGATGATTGGCACCACCGCGACGCCTACGAAAAAGAGCGGCGCCGCAAAGGTGGAGACCAGGAACCACCTGCTCTTCACCCTTTGGAGGTACTCCCGTCTCAGAATTATCAGTAGGGTCTTCATCGTCGCGTCCCCTCCCCTGATCCCACCCAGTAAGGTCCCGGAGGTTCGCCCTTCTCGGGCTCTCCCGCGTGTCTGACGAAAATCTCGTGAAGCCTGGGTTCGACCAGATCGAACCGGTCGATCCGCACTCCGGCGGCAACTCCTCTCCTCAGGATCGCCTGGTGGTCCGCGCCATCTTTCAACCGAAGATGGGTTCCGTCCTCGACCTTCTGGATCTCGACTACCTCCGGACCCGCGAGCCAGTCGTCATCTCCCTCGAATTCCACGGCTACCAGCCCTTTTCGTTCCCTCTTTTTCAACTCCTTGAGGTCGGAGTCCAACACCTTCCGGGCTTTAGATATCAGACAAACCCGCTCACAAAGACGTTCTGCATGATCCATCAGGTGTGTGGAAAAGAGAATGGTGGTCCCTCTCGCCTGGAACTCACGGACGATCCCCTCGAGAACCTCCTGGTTGATGGGATCCAGGCCGCCGAACGGTTCGTCCAGAATCAAGACCTCCGGATCATGCAGAACTGTCCCGATGAACTGGACTTTCTGTTGCATACCTTTTGACAAATCCCGAGACCGTTTTTCCGCCCATGCCGTCAGGTCGAGACGGTCGAGCCAGTCCATTGCCTTTTTCTGGGCCTCGCTCCGACTCAGGCCCCGGATCTCCCCCAGAAAGATCAAAAACTCCCGGACCTTCATTTTCCGATACAAACCCCGCTCCTCCGGGAGGTAGCCCACGAGGGCGTTTTGTTTAATGCCGGGAGGACCCCCAAACAACTCCACTTTCCCCTCGTCCGGGAGGAGAATCCCCATGATGATCCGGAGGGTCGTGGTTTTCCCGGAGCCGTTGGGACCCAGCAGCCCGTAGACCGTCCCCTTGGGGATTTCTAGGTCGAGGGACGAAACAGCGGTATGCATCCCGAAGCGCTTTGTGACCCCTTCCAGCCTTATCGGGAGTCCGCTCAAACCGGAACTCGACATCAAGGATTCTCCATACCGATGGGTCCTGGTCTTCTTCCACCCCACAGCCCATCTGACACCACGCCCCAAAGGGAGTCAAGCCCTCCTGGCC
>JBDHMC010000184.1:0-6661 GCA_039656355.1 Gemmatimonadota bacterium
GTGGACGAACGGTGGGCGCCGGCGTCGTCACCGAAATCATCGAGTAAGAGAAGAGCTTCTCGTCCCGGGCCTTCCCGTCGCGGACCGCTGCGCATAGACATGCTCGCATGTCGCACAAACATGCTGCGCATGTGACGTCCGCTCCCGGAAGCCCGAAGCAAGAAGCCAACGTCCAGAAGCCTCGACGAAGAGCGGGGCCCACGGGACTGAAGATCTGAGGGGCCGAAACGGGCTCCCACACACGAGGAAACCGAATGGCTGGCAGGATTCGAATCCGACTCAAGGCCTTTGACCACTGGGTTGTGGATCAGACAGCGGCCGACATCGTTCGGACGGCACAGAAGACGGGGGCGTCTGTTCGCGGGCCCATTCCGCTTCCCACCCGCCGGCAGCGGTGGACTGTGCTCAAGTCTCCACACATCGATAAGAAGAGTCGCGAGCAGTTCGAGCTTCGAACCCATAAGCGGCTCATCGATATTCTGGACAGTCGTCCCCAAACCATCGACGCCCTCACCAAGCTGGACCTGCCGGCGGGTGTGGATGTCGAAATCAAGGTGGACTGAGCGATGGCCGGGTTGATTGGAAAAAAGATCGGAATGACCCGCGTCTTCACCGAGGAGGGGGTGGCGGTCCCCGTCACCGTGGTGCAGGCAGGTCCCTGTCCCGTGGTTCAGGTGAAGACCCCGGAGACCGATGGGTATGATGCCATCCAGTTGGGCTTCGGCAGCAAGAAGGCGAAGCGGGCCAAGAAAGCCCGACTGGGCCATGTAGCCAAGGCCGGTTTGGAGAGCGCCCCTGCGCTCCTTCGGGAGTTTGCTCCTGATGAGGGAGAGGAATATGAGCTGGGGCAGAACCTGACGGTGGAGCTTTTCGAGACCGGAGATTCCGTTAAGGTTAGCGGCACCACAAAAGGCCGGGGATTCCAGGGTGTGATGAAACGGTACGGCTTCGCTGGCCGGCCCGCTTCTCATGGACACCCTATGTCTCGGATCCCCGGGTCCATGGGCCCCGGCACCGATCCGTCCAGGGTCATAAAAGGAAAAAAACTCCCCGGTCAAATGGGGAACGTTCGGCAGACCATCAGGAATATCAAGGTGGTCAAGGTGGATCCAGAACGGAACTTGCTCTTTCTGAAGGGTGGAGTTCCTGGATCCCGCAATAGCTACGTCCTGATCACGAAGTGACGCATGTACAAGGCGACTTATTACAAGACTGACGGCAAAAAGGGCAGGGCCCGGGCTCTCCCGGACTGGCTCTTCGACGGCGTCGTGAACGAGGGAGTCCTTCATCAGGTGGTGAAGGCCTATCTGGCCAACCAGCGCCAGGGAACGGCCGCGGCGAAAAATCGCTCCGCCGTCCGTGGGGGCGGCCGAAAACCCTTCAGGCAGAAGGGAACCGGCCGTGCGCGGCAGGGAACCATCCGCGCTTCCCAGATGAAGGGTGGTGGCGTGGCTTTCCCCCCGATCCCCCATAGCTGGAACCAGAAGGTGCCCAAGAAGGTGAAGGGGCTCGCCCGTCGCTCGGCGTTCAACTCCCGGGCTCTTGAAGTTCAAGGCTCCCAAAACGGCCACCCTCAAGGACTACCTGGGGACCATCGAAGCTCAGGGGAAGATCCTCCTCCTGACCGAAGGTCTCAAGGAGAATGTCTACCTCTCGGCCCGGAACCTCCCTGATGTGGAGGTCCGACCCTTCGGTGACGAATCGGCCTATGACATTCTTTGGGCCACCACTGTCATCATCGAGCGGGGGGCTCTGGATAACGCCGAGGTGCCCGAGGGCGCCGAGGAGAAGGAGAAGGCCGCCGATGCGTGAGGGAGTCGATGTTCTCGTAAGACCAGTGGTCACTGAAAAGAGCACTGGGCAAATCGAGAAGGACAATGTCTACACGTTCATTGTGAACAGAGATGCCAACAAGCACGAGATCGCCCAGGCTATTGAGAAAGCTTGGGAGGTCACTGTCCTGGACGTGCGGACCATGCGGTACGCCGGAAAGGCCAAGCGGTCGATTCTGGGGCGTATCCACAAGAATTGGGCCCTGGGTCGGAGGCCATCGTTCAAAAAAGCGGTGGTCCAACTGGCCGAGGGCGATCACATCGAGTTTTACGAGGTCGGGTGAGGATTAAGCCATGCCTTTGAAGAAATTCAAGCCCGTGACTCCCGGTTCCCGATTTCGGTCGGTGATTTCCGGCGAGGTGCTCACCCGGAAGGGTCCGGAGCGCTCCCTGACCGAGTCCCTTTCCGGGACCGGAGGCCGGAACCATCACGGTCGAATCACCTCCCGTAGACGAGGCGGAGGCCACAAGCGCCGGTATCGTCTTATCGACTTCAAGCGGGACAAGGTTGGAGTCCGCGGCAAGGTGGCGGAGATCGAGTACGATCCGAACCGGTCAGCCAATATTGCCCTCATCTTCTACGAGGACGGTGAGAAGCGATACATCCTGCATCCCCGTGGACTCGAAGTCGGGGACACCGTGGAATCGGGGCCGAAAGCAGACATTCGCCTCGGGAGCTGCCTTCCCATGGAGAGGATCCCGCTGGGTACGCAGATCCACAACGTTGAAATGAAGCCCGGAAAGGGAGGGCAGATGGCCCGCTCTGCCGGGGCTGGGGTCCAGTTGGTCGCCAAAGAAGGGGATTTCGTGACCCTTCGGCTACCCTCCACCGAGGTTCGGAGAGTCCGAAAAGAGTGCGTGGCCACCATCGGACAGGTCGGCAACATCGACCACAGTCTCCAGTCCATAGGGAAGGCCGGCGCCAACCGGTGGCGCGGCAAGAGACCCAAAGTGCGGGGCGTGGCCATGAACCCGGTGGATCACCCGCTGGGTGGAGGAGAGGGCAGGGCCTCCGGTGGCCGGCCACCCGTATCCCCGTGGGGGAAGCGGGAAGGAAAG
The DNA here is from genome assembly GCA_039656355.1 of Gemmatimonadota bacterium. Lineage (GTDB taxonomy): Bacteria > Gemmatimonadota > Gemmatimonadetes > Longimicrobiales > Gaopeijiaceae > JABDNZ01. The sequence goes on from JBDHMC010000184.1 coordinate 2,892, forward strand.
AAGACCCGGAACAAGAAGAAGGAATCGAGCAAGTATATCGTCCGTGGACGGAAGCGGGGCAAAGCCACCCAGTCCTGATGATGGTGGAATGAGCTCCTTCGTGCAGAGAGGTTAGAAGACATGCCGCGTAGCGTAAAAAAAGGTCCGTTTATTGAGCAAAAGCTCATGCAACGAGTGGAGGAGATGAATTCCCGGAATGAGAGGAAGGTCATCAAGACCTGGTCTCGCCGGTCTACCATCTCTCCGGACTTTGTAGGGCACACCGTAGCCGTCCACAACGGAAACAAGTTCATCCCCGTTTACATCACGGAGAACATGGTGGGCCACAAGCTAGGTGAGTTTTCTCCCACCAGGCTCTTCAGGGGTCACGGGGGGAAGCTGGCCGATAAACGGTCCAAGGCCAATTGAGCGGGGTTTCGGAGAACCGATGATGGAAGCCAAGGCGATAGCAAAAGACATCAGCATGAGCCCCAGGAAGGTCCGCCTCGTGGTGGATCAGATCAGGGGCCGTTCGGTGAACCAGGCATATGCCATTCTCCAATTCTCGAAGAAGGCTGCTGCCGAACCGGTCTCAAAGACGCTCCGTTCTGCCGTGGCTAACGCTCGGGGCAAGGCTGAAGACGGTGGAGATGTTCTGGACGTGGATACCCTTCACGTCAGAGAGGCCTTCGTTGACGAGGGGGCCACTCTTCGCAGGTGGCGGGCGAGAGCAATGGGGCGGGCTTCCCCCATTCGGAAGCGGACCAGTCACATCACCTTGATCGTGGATACCAAGGAGTAACTCTGGATGGGACAGAAGACGCACCCACACGGATTCCGCCTAGGAATCGTCAAGGACTGGAAGTCCCGCTGGTATGCCGAGCGTGATTTTCCCCGCCTCCTCCAGGAGGACGAGACGATTCGTAAGTACCTGCACCGCCGACTGAACCATGCGGCCCTGTCGAAGGTGGAGATCGAGCGGAAGCCCTCGAAAATCGTGGTGACCCTACATACCGCCCGACCCGGTGTGGTCATCGGGAAGCGAGGGGCGGAGGTGGACAAGCTGCGAGACGAACTCTCGGTTCTCACGAAGTCCGAGGTAAGCGTGAACGTGGAAGAGATCAAACGCCCTGAGATCGACGCTCGGCTGGTTGCCGAGAACGTTGCTCATCAGATCCGGCAGCGAATCTCCTTCCGGCGAGCCATGAAAAGGGCCGTCCAATCGGCGATTCGTACCGGAGCTGAGGGGATCAAAATCCAGTGCGCAGGCCGCTTGGGTGGAGCAGAGATCGCCCGGACAGAGGGTTACAACGAAGGGCGTGTGCCCCTCCACACTCTCCGGGCCGACATCGATTACGCTTCGCTTCCGGCCATCACCACGTACGGGACCGTGGGTGTGAAATGTTGGATTTTTAAGGGCGAAGTCGTTGAGGACCGGTCCGGCCGGACCTATTCGGCGGGCGGAGCCAAGTGATTCGAGAACCACTCAGTGTGAAACACTCAGCTGGAAGCACCAACGAGGACCGATAGAAGATGCTAGCGCCCAAGCGTGTCAAACACCGTAAGACGCAAAAAGGCAAGATGCGGGGCAAGGCCACCCGAGGGAACAGGGTTTCATTCGGGGAATACGGCCTGCAGGCCCAGGAAGCGTCATGGATTACGAATCGTCAAATCGAGGCGGCTCGTGTCGCCATGACGCGCCACATCAAGAGGGGTGGCAAGGTCTGGATCCGCATTTTCCCTGATAAGCCCATTACGCAGAAACCGGCCGAGACCCGGATGGGGAAGGGGAAGGGGAATCCCGAGGGCTGGGTAGCTGTCGTGAAGCCCGGCCGAATCATGTTCGAGCTTGAAGGTGTGCCCGAGGAAACGGCTCAAAGGGCCATGGTACTGGCCGCCGCGAAGCTCCCTATCAAGACTCGCTTCGTGGTGCGTGAGCACCAGCTGGGCTAGGAGAAGGAAATCGATGAAGCCTCAGGACATTCGGGAATTGACGGACGACGAGATCCAGGAGCGGGTCCGAGAGCTGGAGGAGGAGCGGTTTCGCCTCCGGTTTCGGAGCGCCACCATGGAGCTGGAAAACCCGACGCTTCTCAAGGAAATTCGCCGGGATATCGCCCGGATGAAGACTGTTCTTAGCGAGCGAGAGCTCGCCCAGCAGAGTTAGTCCGAAGACTGACAGGTGGGATATGGCTGAGACCCAAAATGACCTCCCGCAGGATCGGATGGATCGGAATCGCCGGAAGACCCGGATTGGCGTCATTGTCGCTGACAAGGCTGACAAGACCGTGACGGTTCAGGTGGAAAGGCGTTTCGCTCATCCCTTGTACGGGAAACAGGTTGCGAAGACGAAAAAGTACCTGGCCCACGATGAGCACAATGAATACAAGGTGGGTGATAAGGTACGCATGGTAGAGACCCGGCCCGTTTCCAAGACGAAGCGGTGGCGGGTTGCCGAATTGATCGAGCGGCCCGAGTAGCCACGGACCGAACCATCGGAGTTCAGAGCGATGATTCAGCAGGAGACAGTTCTCAGGATTGCCGACAACACGGGTGCCAAAAAGGCTCTCGTGATTCGGGTCCTGGGTGGATCCCGCCGGCGGTATGCCCGGGTAGGGGATTTGGTCGTGGCAACCATAAAGGACGCCATTCCCAACGCCCCGGTGAAGAAGGGTGAAGTTGTTCAGGCGGTGGTGGTCCGGACTAGGAAAGAGATGCGTCGGAAGGACGGGACCTATATCCGGTTCGATGACAACGCTGCGGTCCTCATCAACCCCCAGGGTGAACCAAGGGGAACCCGGATTTTTGGCCCCGTGGGCCGGGAACTTCGGGAGAAGAAATACATGCGGATCGTCTCCCTGGCCCCAGAGGTGCTCTGATGGTTGAAAAGACCACGAAAGGCCGGGCACGCCAGGCTAAACAGAGAGTCATGAAGGGCGACCGGGTGAAGGTCATCCGCGGAAACTTCCGGGACGCGGAGGGCACCGTCCTCCGGGTACTCCCGGGGAAGGATCGGGTGGTCGTGGAGGGTGTGAACATGCGGAAACGGCATGAGCGTCCCACCCAAGACAACCCGGAAGGCGGAATCATTACGTTCGAGGCCCCCATCCACATCTCCAACGTCATGTTGGTGGACCCGGCCGGCGGCGAGGCTAGCCGGACCCGGCTCCGGGTGGAGGCAGATGGAACCAAGGAACGGATTTCCACCAAGAGTGGAAACCCGATTCCCAAGCCGTAACAGGATCGGCCCGACGATGGCAAAGAAGAAGGAAACCAAGGCAGCGGCGGAAAAGACCAAAGATCAGCCCAAGCCCATGGCAGAGAGAAAAGAACCCCGGCTCCTTCGGCATTACCGGGACCACGTCCAATCGGCGTTGAAGGAGCAGTTCGGTTATGAAAACCCGCACCAGGTTCCCAAGGTCGAGAAGGTCGTGGTGAACGTGGGGGTGGGCGAGGCGCCCAAGGATCAGAAACTCCTCAAAAGCGTTCTGGAGGAACTGTCCATCATCGCGGGCCAGCGGCCCGTGATCAATCGCGCCCGGAAGTCCATCTCCAACTTCTCTCTTCGAGAGGGAATGGCTATTGGGGTGAGCGTCACGCTCCGGAAGCAGCGGATGTATGACTTCTTGGACCGGTTGGTCACCGCCGCGATTCCCCGGGTACGGGACTTTCGAGGTCTCTCCACGCGGTCATTTGACGGCCGGGGGAACTACACCATGGGGGTGAAGGAGCAGATCATCTTCCCGGAGATCAATTATGACCGGGTGCAGAAGGTCCACGGTATGGATATC
>JBDHMC010000185.1:0-5125 GCA_039656355.1 Gemmatimonadota bacterium
CCCTACACTCGGTATGTGGCCGATCTCTCCACTCGGCAAGCCGAGACACGAGTAGCTTCTGCCGACGTGGTGGACTACCGGGTTCGAAACGGTGATTCTCTCTGGAATATCGCCCGGTCCCACGGCACAAGCGTGGACCGGCTCATGCAGGAGAATGATCTCAAGGGCAGTCGAATCTACGCTGGACAACTTCTCAGGGTGCCGGTGACGCGGTAACCCACTCGCTTGCAGCTATGCCAGCCTCAAATGACTTTCTTTCGGTCCGACCCGAGAATCTCTCAGGCCAGGAGCGTTACGGGCTCCTGACGTCCCTGGTGGTGCCCAGGCCCATAGGGTGGATTTCCACCCGATCCCTTGATGGCGTCCTGAATCTGGCCCCGTTCAGCTATTTCACGGCCCTCGCCTCAACTCCCCTCCTGGTGGGTGCCTCCATCGGATCCCGAAAGGGCGAGCCCAAAGACACCCTGACCAATACCAGGGATACTGGGGCCTTTTGTGTGAATGTATGTTCGGAAGACCTCTTGGAGGCCATGAACGTCACATCGGGAGAATATCCTGACTCCGTCGACGAATTCCTCCTGGCCGGTCTGACCGCGTTGGAGGGAGAGGTCGTGGGTGCTCCATTCGTGGCCGAAGCGCCAGCAATTCTGGAGTGTGACCTGTTTAAAGAAGTAGAGTTGGCCCCGGCGTCCAACGTCCTCATCATTGGTGAGGTGAGGGCCGTTCATCTCTCTCGATCTTTGGAGCTCCTGCCTGGAACGTGGGCAGCGGATCCCCAGTCCCTTCGGCCGGTGGGGCGACTGGGTATGGATCGATATTTCCTCCCCAGGGAAATCAAGAAGGTCCCCCGCCCCCGATAAGGCCAGCCGATCTTTACACCCAGAACCCCACCTTCTCGAATCGATCGACATCGACCAGTCCCTGGTCGGTGATTTTCAGCGAAGGGATGACTTCCAGGGCCAGGAAGGCCATGGCCATAAACGGATCGTGAAGGGGGGAGCCCAAAATCCGAACTGCCTCCAGCACCCTGTCCAATCTCTTCCGTACGGTCTCGATGGGCTCCTCCGACATCAGCCCGCCAACCGGGAGCGGAAGGTCCTGAAGGATCTCACCTCCGACAGCCACGGCCAGGCCCCCACCCATCTCCGCCACCCTGGTGGCCGCTGCAAGGATGGATTCGTCTTCGACTCCAATCGCAAGGAGGTTGTGATGGTCGTGGGCCACCGTACCCGCTATGGCGCCCTTCTTCAAACCCATGCCTGTCACCAAGCCCACCCCCACCCTCCCGCTGCCTGTGTGTCGCTCGATGACCACGATCTTCAAAAGGTCCCGGGATGGGTCGGCCACCACCTGGCCCCCGTGTAGGGAGGGTGTCATCTCTTCGGCCCCGGTCACGATTTGATGGGGGATAACCCTAATCACCCGGGCCTTTCCCTCCCTTGCCCGAATCCGGAGGTTCAAGGCCCCCCAATCGATCTTCATGGAGGGTGGGGGAGGGACCGGCGCCGAAGGGAGCTTCCAGGGGAGAGCGCTTCCCCCCCTGGCCACAGGCACCCCCCCGGAGTACACCTCGGAAATGGCCAGTGCTTCCAGATCGTCCACGATCAGAAGGTCCGCTCTGCGGCCGGGTGCGATGGCTCCCCGATCGGTCAGGCGAAAGTGTTCCGCCGGGTTCAGGGTCGCCAGGCGGATGGCCTCGATGGGAGGGACCCCCTCCCGGATCACATCCCGGATCATGGCGTCGATTCCCCCCATGTCCAGGAGATCCGAGGGTTGCCGGTCGTCCGTACAGAGGGCCACACGGCGATGGTTCTCCGGCGTCAACGCCGGAAGGAGATCAAGGAGGTTTCGAGCGTTTGTGGCCTCCCTGAAAAAGACCGTCATGCCTCTTCTCACCTTCTCCAGAGCCTCTTCCGGAGAGGTGCTCTCATGGTCGGAACTGGGGCCCCCGGCGATGTAGGCGTTTAGGGCCTGGCCCCGGACCCCCGGGGCATGGCCATCCACTACACGGCCAGAGAAGGCAGACAGTTTCGCCATCACAGAAGGGTCTTCGAAGATGACCCCGGGGAAGTTCATGACTTCCGCCAGACCCAAGACCCGAGGATGAGAGAGAAGATCTCTCAATGCCCCCGAGTCCCACTCTGCCCCTGCTGTTCCCATTGGAGTAGCGGGGACACAGGACGAGGCCATTACGAAAACGGTAAGGGGAAGCCCCTCGCTGGCCTCCAACATGTATTGGATCCCCACCATGCCGTGGACGTTGGCGATTTCATGAGGGTCCGAGACCACGGTCGTAGTCCCGTGCGGCACCACCGCCCTCGCGAATTCCCGTGGAGTCGCCATGCTGGATTCCACGTGGACATGGGCGTCGATCAAGCCCGGGACAAGGAATCTTCCCCCAAGGTCGATCACCGATACTGCATCATATCCGGGGCCCAGGCCCGCAACGAACCCGCCCGCGATCGCGACGTCAACCTCTTCGACCTCGCTCGTGAAGACGTTGATCACTTGTCCCCCCCGGAAGAGGAGGTCTGCTGGGGCGTCCCCTCGGGAGACGGAAATGAGAGTTGGTGTGGGCATGGTCATCCCAATCTGGTTCAAGGCCGGCCTGGCGGCCACCCCAAAACGCTTCGGGAAGCCGGGGAAGATTGCATTTTGCCAAAGATGATCATTGCACGCTGCAATCCATTGTTCTACACTGGATTATCCGGGGATGGTGTTTCTTCCCCTAGCCCACCACCTCTCGGGGAGATAGGTCGCCTTGAGGCTCCAGCAGAGCGAAACTCAATTCACGATCCGGCGACCGGAGGTCCTTCGTTGGATTTATCTGGGCCGCCTCACGTTGGTCTCCAGCATACTCGTTGCCGCCCTTATCGTTTGGCGTCGCGCCGAGCCCACACAGACGCTTCTGGCAACGGTGATGTTTCTGGCCTCGGTGGGTCTCACCAGTCTCTCCTTTTGGCACACTCAAGTTAGGGCTCGAGACCCTGGCGACGGCTTTGTCTATCTCCAGGTCATTTTCGATGCCCTCCTGGTTACTGGTGTCGTCCACGTCACAGGCGGTGCTGACAGCCCCTTCGCCTTCCTTTACATCCTGGTCATTTCCTCCGGGGCCCTTCTTTTACCTCTTCCCGGCGGAGTATTGGTGGGGGTCCTGGCAACCGTCCTCTTCCTTGCGGATGCTGTTTGGCTCCACTTGGCCCCCTTCAGCTTGGAAGTCGCCTTGAAGCTGGGGCTATTCGGCACAGTGGCTCTTGTCACCGGGCTACTGGGTGACAAGGTCAGGAGAGCGGGTTTGGCCCTGGGCCAGATGGAGTCGGCTTTTCGTCGCCTACAGTTGGACACTGGGGACATTCTGGCGAACATCGGCACCGGGGTCATGACCCTCGATGTGGGCGGCCGCCTCATGTACCTGAACCCGGCCGGTGAGGCCCTGCTGGGTTTGAGTTTCCAGAAGTGGAGAGGGCGAGAGGTCGTCGAGGCCGTTGAAGGTGTTGCTCCGGGAATGGGATCGGTTCTTCAGTCCTCGATGGCAAAGGGTCAACCGGTAGCTCGCTTCAAATCGGTGGCTGATCGGAAAGGTGCCGAGGTGGTATTGGGAATCAGCACGACGGTCCTGGAGCGAGAGGTGGGAACCGCACCATCGGTGACAGCAATATTCCAGGATATCACGGGGCAGGAGCGGATGAACCTCCTAAACCGGCGGACTGAGAGGCTGGAGGCGGTGGCCGAGCTCAGTGCCTCCCTGGCCCACGAAATCAAGAACCCCCTCGCCTCAATTCGGAGTGCAGTCGAGCAGTTGTCCGGGTCCGGTTTGAGCGGAGAGGATAGGGCGCTGCTCCAACGTCTGGTGGTTTCAGAATCGGAACGACTGAGTCGTCTTCTTTCTGGATTCATCGAGTTCTCCGTCCTCAGAATGGGTCGGTCGGGGCAGGTGGATTTGGCTGCTCTGGCCAGGGATTGTGTGACGCTGGTCAGCAAACACCCGGAGGTGGGCGTCGGAGTGCAAATTCTGGAGCTTGGGCTGGACCGGGAGGTCCCGGTTCCCGGAGACAGGGACCTCCTTCACAGAGCCATCTTCAACCTGGTTCTGAACGCCGTTCAGTTCGCGGGGCCTGCGGGACTCGTCCGGGTGGAACTGGAAAATCAGGAAGAGTGCACGGTGACAAAAGGCACGGAAGTGAGGGCCCCGGTGTGCCTGAGGGTTTCAGATTCGGGTCCCGGAGTGGAACCAGGGGAGGTGGCTCGCATCTTCGATCCGTTCTTCACGAGAAGGCCCGGCGGTAGTGGGCTTGGCCTGGCCGTGGTGCACCGAGCCGTGGAAGCCCACAAGGGAGCTGTTTTAGTAGACGAGGGAACGGATGGAGGGGCCCAGTTCAGGATCTTCCTTCCCGGAGTACCCCAATCTGAGGAGGTGGAGGTCTCGTGAGTTCCGAATCGGTGAGGATCCTCCTGGTTGATGATGAAACCGGAATCCTGGATTCCCTTAGGATCCTCTTCCGCGGCGAGGGCTATGAGGTCCTGACAGCCCTGGGAGGCTCGGAAGCATTGGAGATTCTCTCCAATGACAAACCGGACCTCGTTGTAACAGATATCCGGATGCCTGGTGTATCCGGGCTGGAGGTCCTGGCCCGGTCAAGGGAGATGGATCCCGAGATTCCGGTGATCCTTATGACAGCTCAGGCTTCTCTTCAGTCCGCCGTCCGGGCTGTGAATGAGGGAGCCTACTACTATCTCCAGAAACCATTTGCCAATGACGATCTTCTTGCCATTTCTCGGCGGGCTGCCGAAGCCCGGGTGCTGAGGGCAGAGAACCGCCAGCTTAAGAAGGAGATCGGCCGGCATGGGAAGAGATCCAAAAAGCGACCCATCGGGAAGAACAAGGGGTTTCTTGAGGTCCTCGAGCTGGCTGAAACCGTTTCACCTACCGACTCCACGATCCTCCTGGGCGGAGAGAGTGGAACCGGGAAGGAAGTCATCGCCAGATATGTTCACGAGCTTTCCACACGGTCGGAGGGCCCGTTTTTCTCGATCAACTGTGGAGCTCTGCCGGAGAGCCTCCTGGAAAGTGAGCTTTTCGGGCACGTGAAGGGCTCATTCACCGGTGCTGTAAAGGACAAGGACG
>JBDHMC010000186.1:0-8418 GCA_039656355.1 Gemmatimonadota bacterium
AGGGGACGAAGTCACCGGCGGGCCCATGGGCCGCAGCCTCGATCTCGTGCCCGTCCTGCAAAGCGAAGTACGCCAGTGGAAGAGTCATGCCCCTACCACTTCAAGAGGTTGAAGTTGTTCACGTTGACCGTTTCGTAGTGCCGGAAAATGGAGATGATGATGGCCAAACCCACGGCCGCCTCGGCCGCGGCAACGGTCATGACGAAAAAGACAAACAGCTGCCCCTCGATGCCCAGGTATCGGGAAAAGGCCACGAAAGAGAGGTTCACTGCATTTAGCTGAAGCTCGATGCAGAGGAACATGATGATGGCGTTCCTGCGAACAAGGACGCCGAAGGTCCCTACCGCAAAGAGGATTGCGCTGACGACGAGGGCTTCAGTAAGCATGCTTCGTCACACCCTCCGTTTGGCCAGAGCCAGAGCCCCGACGATGGCAACCAGGAGAAGGATTCCCGTGACCTCGAAAGCCACCACGTAATCCGTGTAAAGGGGATGAGCGATGACCCCCACGGCACCCTGATCGGTCAGGACGCCTTTGATGACCTCTGCACCCGGGGCGTTCTGATAGATGGCGAGGGCCTCGATATCTCCATCTCCAAACTGTTGAGCCAAAACCCCTGCCATGGCTCCTGCAACCACGAAGGCGAAGATCGCCCACACGCCCCCCTTCAGATCCTTCCGATAGTCATGCCCGAGATTCAGAAGCATGATGACGAAGAGGAAGAGGACCATAATGGCCCCGGCGTAGACGATGATCTGGATAGCTGCCAGAAAGTGGGCCTCGAAAATGACATAAATCCCCGCCAAGGAGGCCAGGGTCGCCACCATATAGATGAGGCTCGCAACAGGGTTCTTCCTCGTCACCATGGCGATGGCGCTGCCGATGGCCACCCCGCTGAAGACCCAGAAGAGGAAATCGGCGCTGAGAAGGAAATCGAAGAAGTTGGCCATGGGTTCTCCCCTCTTATTCCGACCTGGGATCAGACGGATCCCAGAGGAGGGCAGTGGGATGGTCCTGCTCCATGAGACGGTCCAGATCGTAAACGAACCGGTCCCGAGTGTACTCCGCGTTCTCGAAGTGGACCCCGACGTGGATGGCCTCAACGGGGCACACCTCCTGGCACATCCCGCAGAAGATGCACCGGAACTCGTCGATCTCGTAAACGATGGGGTACCGGTTCCCCTGGTCGTCTTCCCCCCCGACAAGGCGGATGCAGTTGGAGGGGCAGACGGTAGGGCATAAGCCGCAGGCCACACACTTCGGCCTGCCGTCGGCATGCACCTCCATGCGATGAGTCCCCCGCCAACGGGGGGATAGATCCGGCCGCTCCTCCGGGTACTGGAGGGTGACCTTGTTGGGATTCACCATATGCTTGAAGGTCAGCGCCATTCCCTTGAGGGTGGCACGTAGATACGACGTCCTGACTCCCTCCGGGCGCCGCACGACCTTTACTGTTGGTGGCATCTCAATCTCGTCTTTCTTGGGTTCAATCTCCGGCTCAATCGCCGTGGGTGACCGAGACGGCCTTCGTCTCCGACCGGAACCTCTTGTGGGCTCCGGATGCTGCCCCGAAAAGGGTGCGACCCCTATCCAGGACCAGCAGGAAGAATCCGGTGCAGATCGCGCTGACTGCGGTCAGAACGGCCCCGAATCCGAGTCCGTAGGGTACTCCCAGTTGGTCCAGGGTCAGGATGGTCGCGGCTACGACCATGACGTAGGCCAGGGCCACCGGCAGCATCACCTTCCACCCCAGCTGCATGATCTGGTCATAGCGGAACCTGGGCACCGTCCAGCGGACCCAGATATAGAAGATCACAAAGAAGTACGTCTTCGCCGCGAACGCCCCGAAGGTGAGAAGGGTCTTCCACCAGGCCAGTTCCGCAGGAATCGCCACTCCGGCCTCGGTGAACCCACTGATCCATCCTCCGTCGAAGAGAAATGCGTTATCCCCGGTCCAGAAGGGGATATCCCAGCCTCCGAAGAAGAGGGTGGCCATGAGTGCTGAGGAGGTGAGCATGTGGGAGTACTCACCCATGGGGTACATGGCGTACTTCATCCCCGAATACTCGGTATGGAAACCTCCCACCAGCTCCGATTCCGCCTCAGGCATGTCGAAGGGCATTCGGCTGGTTTCCGCGAAGGCCGAGATAACGAAGAGGATGAAGGCGAGGGAGATAGGAAAGGCGAACCAAAGATGGAGTTGTTGCTGCTGCCAGACCATCTCGGTGAGGGTGACGTTCCCCGCCATCAGGAGAACCACCACAACGGCCAGTCCCAGGGCCACCTCATAGCTCACCATCTGGGCCGAAGCCCTGAGACCGCCCAGGAAAGAGAACTTGTTGTTGGAGGCCCATCCTCCCATCACGATCCCGTACACTCCCAGAGAGCTCAGAGCCAGGATGTAGAGAATACCGATGGGCACATCGGCCACAATCATCTGCATCACGTAGGACTCCCCAATGGGGAGGGGCGCCGCAAAGGGCACCACTGCAAAGGTCACCAGGGCCGGAGCCAGGGAGATGACGGGACCCAGCCAGAAGTACGGCTGGGCCGCGGCGGCCGGCATGGTCTCCTCTTTGAGGAAGTTCTTGAGACCGTCCGCTGCGGGTTGGAGAATGCCGAAGGGCCCCACCCGGTTCGGGCCGTAGCGATCCTGGATAAACCCGGCGACCCTCCGCTCGACCAGGGTCGTGAGGGCCACCACCAGCATTACGCCAAAGAAGACCACCAGGACGATGATGGACTTTTCAATGAGGAACAGTGTTTGCTCGTTCATGGGCTCGTTGCCTCAGTCCCCCGCGACGCCGGCGGTTTTCTTCGCCTGGACGCCTCGGGTTCCCATATCCCGATAGTTGATCTCGCCGAATTCAGAAACTCGCTCCGCCACCCGGGAAAATGCCTGATCCGCAGTGGTGGGGGCCTCCGTCTCGGTCAGCTCCGCCAAGAGGGCTCCAAGCACCAACCACCCAGGTCTAGCCATGCCGGGAGACTGGAGGCCCGGCCAAAACCGTTGGACCCGGCCCTGGACGTTGGTATAGCTCCCCTCCTGCTCGGCGAAGGTTGTGATTGGGAGGACGTAGTGGGCGTTGGTTGCAGCTTTCGACAGGTAACTGCCCAGGTAGATGAAAAGCTCCGCCTGAGCGCCGAAGTCCCCGGCCTCCTCCTCGAGGGGGTCTCCTACCACAATCAGGACCCCAGTGTGGGCCGCTAGCTCATCCAGTCCACCCTTGGCGTTCTCATCACCCACTCTGTTGAATCCCAGGATCTCGGCGCCATTCCCGTTGGGTGCCAGATCCTCCCTCCTGGCGAGAATCGGGAAGCCCGGAAGGGGGATCTCACCTTTCGTTCTAGGAGACCGGTAGACCACATCACCTCCGCCCAACTCAGCCACGAGGGCCTTCAAAAGCCCCATCTCCTCATTGGGAGAGTGGGCCCAGGTGACGGTCTTCACCTCTCCACTCGCATCCTTCAACTGGCCGAGAAGGGACCCGAGAGCTTCGGACCATCCTCGAACCTCTCCATTGACGAGAGGCTCATCCACCCGATCCCCACGGTTGATCCATTCGTAGTTGTGCCGGCCAAAGTCGCATATCCACCAGCCGTTGACGTCCAAGTTCTCCCTGGGCTTCAGCCGCTGAACCAGATTGTCCCGGGTCTGGAGGGTGATGTTGCATCCCTGGCTGCAGGAGGGACAGACCGAAGGGGTCCGGTCCAGATCCCATGCCCTGGCCTTGTGGAGGAAATCCTTGGACACCAAGGCGCCAACCGGGCAGATGTCCACGATGTTTCCGGCGAAAGGCGAGCCCTCCAACCCATCATCGAAGAAGGTGTCGATGATGGCCCGGTTCCCTCGTTCCACGACGCAAAGGCGCTCATCTTCAGCGACTTCCCTCATGAAGCGAACGCAGCGGGTACACATGACGCACCGGTCGCCGTTGAAGAGAACGTCCCCACCGAAGTCATCCCGGCCCAGCACTCGCTTGGGTTCTCTTCCGCGGCCGTGCTCCCTGCCCTCCTGGAAGACATAATCCTGGAGTTGGCACTCACCGGATTGATCGCAAATGGGGCAATCCAACGGGTGGTTCACCAGGTAGAACTCCAGGACCCCAGTTCGCTTGTTCCGAGCCAGGTCGCTCTCAGTGTAGACCACCTGGCCTTCAGCTACCGTGGTCTTACATGCCGGTGCAGGCTTCGGCCAGCCTTCCACCTCCACGAGGCAAAGTCGGCACATGGCCGGAGAGGAGAGCCCCGGGTGGTAGCAGTAGTGGGGGATTTTGATCCCCATGGACTCTGCCGCCCGAAGGATGGTCGTTCCCGTCGGGACGGTAACTTCCGTGCCATCAATGCTCAGGGTGACGGTCTGTGGCCTATGCTGATCGGTCATGATGCCACCCCTGCCCTTTCCCCGGTCCGGATCAAGGACAGGTACTCCTCCCGGAACTTGCTAATGGAAGACTGGACCGGCGCCGCCACCGAATCGGACAACACACAGATGGTGGTCCCTTCCATCTGGCTGGTGACCTCCACGAGAGTGTCCAGATCTGCCTCGGTTCCTCGGCCGTCTTCAATTCGACGGAGAATCTTTTCCGTCCAGGCACTCCCCTCGCGACAAGGCGTGCATTGCCCGCAGGACTCATGGGCATAGAAGCCCACCATTCGTCGTACCGCTTTGACTATGTCGGTGGAATCATCCATGACGATGACGGCAGCGCACCCAAGCTGGGAGCCAGCGGCGATGACCCCCTCGAAGGACATCTCGCAACTCGCGCACTCTTCCGCATTCAGAATGGGCACCGAGCTTCCACCAGGAATGACACCCTTTAGAGTTCGGTCCCCCCGCATCCCGCCGCAGACATCATTGATGAGTTCCATTAGAGGGAAGCCAAGGGGCAACTCGTAGTTCCCCGGACGCTTCACATGGCCACTGACACAGAAGAGCTTGGTCCCGGGGCTCTCTTGAGTACCGTTTGCCCGATAGGCGTCGGCCCCCTCCCCAATGATGAAGGGTACCGAGGAGAGAGTCTCCACGTTGTTCACCGTGGATGGCATACCCATGTACCCAGCCTGGGCCGGGAAGGGCGGCTTCACCCGAGGGGTGCCCCTTCTCCCCTCCAGGGGAGGGCCGTTTCCTCTCCGCAGATGTAGGCACCGGCGCCACAATGAACCGTGATGTCCACCGTTACCCCGAACCCCAGAATATCCGTCCCCAAATAGCCCGCCTCGTAAGCCTCCTCCACCGCCCGAGCCACGACCTGGGTGGTCTCGAAGAACTCACCCCGGCAGTAGATGTAAGCCTGCTCCGCCTGGATGGCGTAGGCCGCTATGATCATCCCCTCGATAAGCTGGTGTGGGGTCCACCGGAGAAGCTCACGGTCTTTGAACGTCCCCGGTTCGGATTCATCGGCGTTACAGAGGAGAAAGTGGGGGCGCCCGCTGTCCTTGGGCATGAAGCTCCACTTGACCCCTGCCGGGAATCCAGCTCCTCCCCTTCCCCGAAGGCCCGACGCCTTCACCTCATCGATGATCCCGTCCCTGCCCATCTCGAAAGCCTTGGAGAGGGCTTGGTACCCTCCTCGGGCCTTCCATCCTTCGACAGTCCGGGCTTCCGGCTCTCCGAAGTGTTTGGAGAGGACGCGGACCTCTTTCTCGTGTGTGTATGGGTATGCCATCTATTCACCCTGGGCCTTGAGGCGCTCCAGAATCTCTGGAACATCCTTGGGCATCACGTTCTCGTAGTAACGAGAGTTGATCTGGACCGTGGTCGGGAACCCACATCCGGCCAGACATTCAGCCTCGATGACCGTGAAGTTCCCGTCTTTGGACGTCTCACCCGGCTCGGTGCCTGTGTTGTTCAAAAAAGCCTGCATGACATCGTCCCCACCGCAGATTCCACAGGAGATGTTCGTGCAGACCTGAATGAGAAAGCGCCCCACGGGACGCTTGTTGTACATGGTGTAGAAGGTAGCCACTCCCCGAACGTATGCTGGAGACAACTCAAGGAGCTGAGCCACTTGGTCCATAGTTTCCGGGGACAGGTGTCCTCGGATCTCCTGCGCCATTCCAAGGGCGGGGAGAAGAGCCGAGCGGGCGTCGGGATACCGGGTCCGAAGCTTCGCAAACCGCTCCTCATAAGGCCCATCGAACAGCGGAGCCCCAGGATTCTTCTCGGCGAGCATATAGGGGTAGCTCGAGGTCCCTGAAGGATGCCCACCTTCCGGGGGACGTTTTCCCACGTACTCGTCACCCCTTACTTGGGCTTCGGTGAGCTCGAACTCACCGGTGTTTCCCGCCCAACCCGGGTTGTTGAAGGGGATCTTCCGCGCTTCACTCATCGGTCAATCTCCCCCAGGACGATGTCGATGCTGGCGTTGATGGTGATCAAGTCGGCGATAAGGTGGCCTTCCAGGAGCTTCGGGAGAACCGCCAGATTCACGAATGAGGGTGGGCGTACCCGCCACCGAACCGGCTTTGTCCCCCCGTCGCTCACGACATACATCCCCAACTCCCCTTTTGAAGCTTCCACGGGGAAATACGACTCTCCGGCGGGAGCATGGATTCCATCGGTGATGAGTTTGAAATGATGGATCATGGACTCCATGTCGTTCATGGCGTCCGTTTTCGAAGGAAGGGAGATCCTTGGGTCCGGGATATCCATGGGACCCTCGGCCTTCGAGAGACGATCCAGAGCCTGGTGAAGGATTCTCAAGCTCTGTCGCATTTCCTCCATCCGCACCAGGTACCGGTCATAACAGTCCCCGTGCTCCCCAACCGGAATTTCGAAGTCGTAGGTCTCGTAATCGTAGTAGGGCTGATCCTTCCTGACGTCGTAAGGCACCCCGCTGCCCCGGAGGTTCGCCCCGGTAAGACCATAGTTGAGTGCCTCATCCCCTGAGATGACGCCTATGCCTTGGGTTCGGCCAAGGAGGAGCCCGTTCTCGTTCAGAAGGGTCTCACACTCGTCGAGGGTTCGAGGCAACCCGTTACAGAAGTCCCGGATCCCCTGTTCCCACCCCTCGGGCATCTCGGACATCATACCACCCACCCGAGTAGCCGAGGTGGTGATCCGAGCACCGGTGTAGGCTTCATGGAGAGTGTAGATCTTCTCCCGTTCCTCGAAGGTGTAGAGGAAGGGGGTGAAGGCTCCCACGTCCATGGCAAATGTGCCGAGCCAAAGGAGATGTCCGAAGAGCCGGTCCAACTCCATCATGATGACCCGTGTGAGCTTACACCGCTCCGTGACCTCAATCCCCATCATGGCTTCCACGCTCATGACGTGAGCGCAGTTGTATATGAGGGGCGCGAGGGAGTCCATGCGGTCGGTAAGGGTGACGATTTGGTTGTACGTCCGGTACTCCGCCAGCTTCTCGAAAGAAGAGTGGAGGTACCCGATGTGGGGAATGCACCGCACCACCGTCTCCCCATCCAACTCACAAATCAGGCGTAGCACTCCGTGAGTAGCCGGGTGCTGGGGCCCGATATTGACGAGCATGTTATCGGATTCGATGTCGGGTTCCGGGAGATCGATGGGTGTCAGGGGACCCATGACGGGCCTCCCGTCCACCCCCATCTCCGGATTCCGGCCGAGAGTGAACTCGACGGTTTTCTGGGCCATATACTCGTATCCCGTTTCGCGTTCTTGAGCAGTCCTCAGGAAGCCTCTATTCGGGGGCTTCCACCCCCGTCTCCGTTTCGGTGTCACTTCCCACCGACGGTAGGGCTGGGGACTCTTCCCAAGGGGGTAGGGCCTGGGACTCGCCGCCTAGCTCGAGCTCTGCGTCGAAGTAGTAGTGCCCCAAGTCCTGACTCAGTGCCCTCCGGGTTTGCTCGGCCCGCGAGAAGCGGCCCCTCAGAGGGAAGTCCTTTCGGAGGGGATGCCCTTCCGCATAGTCCGGGGGCATGAGGATTCGCCGAAGGTCAGGGTGGTTATTGAATGTGATCCCGAACAGGTCGAAGACCTCTCGTTCCAGCCAATCGGCCGCCATCCAGAGACCACATACGGATTCGATCTCCAGCGAGTCCAAGGGCAACTCACACTTGACTCTAAGGGCCCGCTTGTGGAAGAAAGAAAAGAGCTGATAGACGACTTGTAGGGGTCGGCCTCCGCCGTAGTCGATCGCCGTCACATCCCGCAGGAGATCGTACTGCTCGTCCGAATCGTCCCGGAGCCACGTGAGGATCTCCAGGCTCCGTTCCGGGGGGATGAAAACGATGTGTTGGTCGTTGGCCACGACTTCGTGCCGAAGGATCGCATCCCCGAACTCGTCTTTGAGAGCCGTGACGGACGGATGAACCTGGGACGGGGAATCGATGGGTGCGGGAGAGGCCTTTACCTCAGAGGATGGCCTCGGCCCCTCCGCAACCAAATCGAACCTTGAGTTACCATCAGCCATGGAATTGCCCTTTCTTCCCTTTCCGCCC
>JBDHMC010000187.1:0-5107 GCA_039656355.1 Gemmatimonadota bacterium
AGGTTCCACTTATGTGAGATGAACCGGATCGCCAGACCCGGGGAGGCCCGCACAGGAGTGATGTCAAGATCAACTTCGTGGTCCAGAGTGACGCTAACGTGAAGACCGTTCCGCCGGAGATTCCTTCTTATCTGGGCAAGGTTGGGGGCTTCGGGGAAATCAAGGCGAAAGCGGAGGCGGAAGGGAGTCATGCACTCCTCTTCCGCGATGGACACTCCGGCCAGGACCGAAAGGGATTCCCGTACCCGCTCCGGTTCCCATCTGTATGCGATCTGCCTTCGCCAAGAAGTGTCCCTAACCAGCGAAGCGCCGTAGTGAATCTCAGTTCCGGTTGCACTGATCAGAATGTCGGGTGTCTTCAGCCCCAGCTCCTGGAGGATCTCCAGGGCCCATGGAAGAGATCTTCCCGTCGCCACAGCAAAGCCCACGCTGTCCCCACCTTCTTCGAGGGTCTCCAAGAAGGCATCCAAAGCCTCTGTGTCACCGGTGAGAGTATCGTCTACGTCCGTGACAAGAATTCTGTCGAGAAGGGGGAGGCGATGCCTTCGTGAGGGAGATTGGACATCATCATCAGTGTGGTGCTTGCCCAGGGCAATTGTCACTTCCTCCAGGTATCTACGAGCGTGGCTTTCCCACGAAAAGCCCCTGTGCACGCCTTGGACGCCCTTCTCCGACCAGGATTGCCATCGGTCGGGGTCTTCCAGGGCTTCCAGGAGCTTTTGGCCCATCGCTTCCGCATCCTGGGGGTCCACCAGGACGCCGTTTTCGCACGTGTCTACGATATCCTGGGGCCCCCCGTCGTTGGTGGCCACTATGGGAAGCCCGCTGGCGGCAGCCTCGATGAGGGTCAGCCCAAAGGGCTCCGTTAGGGCCGGATTGACGAAAACACCCCTGGAGGCTGCAGCCATCCGATAGAGACTGGGTCCGTCGGCAGGACCATGCTCCTTGGGGTAGGCGACGGATCCATAGAGGTCGTACCGATCAATGAGGATAAGAATATCCGTGAGGACTCGTCTGGCCCCGGCAGGCATCTTCCGGATGTCTTCCCTGTTCCCCATGACGAGGAGAAGGTTGGCCTTTTCCCTGAGGGCCTGGTTCCTTCCGAAGGCTTCGACCAAGGTGGTGAAGTTCTTGCGCTCGTCCGCCCTGGCCATGGCCATGATGAGAGGCTTGCCGGGGTCTGCCAAGAATCTCTCCACTTCCATGGCGATGGCCCCGGAATCCTCTGCCTCCCCTGGAGGGGAGAAGCGGCTCAAGTCCACGCCCGGTGGGATCACCACCTTTCGATCCGGTTGGTAATGGTCGTACAACTCGTACTGCTCCCGGACCTCCTGTCGGGTGCTGGCAATGACCAGTGTGGCGGTCTCTAGCGCACCCTCTTCGGCTTCGATCCGCTGGGCCAGGTTGTATCGCTCTTCCAAAGTGTCTGGGGAATGACCCTGCCCCAAAAGGTGAACTTTCTTTACCCTACCCAGGGAATGCCCTGTGAAGAGGAATGGAACCCCTAGGATCTTGGCCACCTGGGCCCCCACGAACCCGGCATCGGCGTAGTGGCCATGAATCAGATCAGGGGCCCTGCCACGGGCTCGTACCAGGCGCATGATCTGGTCCACCATGGATGGTAGGTAAGGCCAAAGACTTTCTTTTCGAAGGTACCGCTTGGGGCCGAATGGGAGGCGAAGGATCCGGGCGCCGGTTCCCAGCCCCTCCCTGGGTTGGGAGTAGCTTTCGTCGACACGCTTGTCCCAGACCTGCCGGGTCAGGACTTCAACGAGCTGCACCTCGGGCTGCTTCGCCAGAATCCGGGCCTGATCCAAGACGTACAGGACCTGGCCTCCGGTATCGGCATCCCGGCCCAGTTCCAGATCCGTACCCCGAACCAGCCCATGCACGCTGAGGGACATGATGTACAGTCCCGGCGAGGCCTCCCATGGGAACGACTCACGTGGCATGGGCCCACCTCCCCACGTGTCGAGAATACAACTCGCGATTCTCCGAGGTAGCCCCCCGAATCCGGCACAACTCCGCAGCAAATTCGGTAGCCCTCCGGAGCGTGGTCTCCACCGGCCAGTTTTCGTGAATACCGAGGGCCAACACGGCGCTGAAGGCGTCTCCGGCGCCCACCGGGTCGACAAAGTCTGAAACCGCCGGAACCCTCTGCCAGTGGACATCCTTGCCGCTCATCGCCATGGCCCCATCAGCCCCAAGGGTGATTACGAGGGTCCCGATCCCATGTTCTTCCCGGAGGGCCGAGGCGGCCACCGAAAGTTCCTCGTCGTCGTGGACCGGAAGCCTCGCCAGAAGTCCCGCCTCTCCACGATTTACCTTCACCCAATCAGCCGCCTTCAGATGTTCCGTCAACTTCTCCCGACTCCACCAGGGGGCCCTGAGGTTCACGTCGAGGAGGATGGGCACATCAAGGGTTTCCCGAAGGGACGCCAGGGCCTCTGCGGATGTCCTTTCCCTCACAGCGAGGGATCCGTGGTATAAAAGCTGAATGTTCCCGAGTGTTGGGAGAGCTGGAAGGTTTTTCACGGAAATGGCGTCATACGCCTGCCCAGCCTCAATTTCGTAGTGGGGTTCACCCCCTTCCAGGCGAGCGGTGACTCGTCCGGTGGGTCGGGTCGAGTGGATCTGAAGGCCAGAGGTGTCCATTCCCCAATCTGCCATTCGCTCGCGGATCGTTGTGCCTGATGCGTCCTGACCTACTGAGGTGACAATTAGGGGATTGGCCTTGAACCCTCGGAGATGCCAGGCCACGTTGAAGGGGGCTCCCCCGAGGACCTTGTTCCCGTCCAGGAAATGGTCAAAGAGGGCCTCGCCGAAGATCAGAGGGCGGAAGGTCTCCTCTTTTTCTTCGGCCCTGGGGGAATGCGAGTCTATGTGAGGATGAAGCAAAGCCTTGAACTTTCGGGGTTCCTGAGCTTCTGGAGTTCCAGAGAGGTGAACCAGGATCGAGTCTAGGATTAACTCATATGTCTCAAGGTATACGTGCGAGCTTGGAGGGAAACCCTCATGGGTGAGAACCGGGTCCTTCTGGCCAGCGACATGGACGGAACCGTCATCCCCCTGGAGAAAAGCCCCCGAAGGGAACTTGAGGTATCGGCCTTTAGGGAGGCGGTGGAGGGTACCCCGGACCTGACCTTGGCCTACGTGACTGGGCGGGACCTGCCTCTGGCCCTGAAGGGGATCCACCAGCACGGGTTGCCGGAACCGGATATCCTGGTTTGTGATGTGGGCACTACCGTCTATCACTCCACGCCCTCCGGGTTCGAGGAAGACCTGGACTATGTCAGCCTAGTGGAGGAGGCCCGAGGGGGGTTGGATGTCCGGGAGATCCACCAGGAGTTGACCGACGTGTCCCATCTCCTCCTCCAGCCTGAAGAGCGGCAGACGGAATCCAAACTGAGCTACCACCTCGCCCCGGAGGCGGACCATACCAAGGTCCTGGCCTCCGTCCGGGAGCTGCTGGACGAGCTAGGAGGGACGGTTCAGGCGGTTTACAGCGTCGGTGCCCCTCGCGGAACGGGTCTGCTGGACCTGCTGCCGGTGGGTGTGGCCAAGGACTATGCCGTCCGCTACCTACACCACCACACGGGGGTTCACGAAGACCAACTGATCTACGCCGGAGATTCCGGCAATGACCTTTCTGCCATGCTGACGGGCTTCAAGGTCATTCTGGTTGGGAATGCTCCCGCGGAACTGAAGGAAGAGGTGACCACCCGGGGAGGAGACATAGGGGTCCTGGACCGGATTTACGTTGCTGAGGACTACTATGCCGCCGGCGTCCTCGAAGGTTGCCGTCACTTCGGGGTTTTTTGAGCAGGGTGGACCCAGCGCCCTACTCCCCCCCGCATAGTGAGGAGGGGGTGGTTTTGGACTATCCGGCGAACCCCTCCAGCCGGGCGAGTAATTCCTCCTGGTTGGCGGCACCCGAGACTCCGAACACCCCCCCATCGGTTTTCATGACACCCACGAAACCCCGATAGGGCACCTCCCTAAAGAGGACAGGGGAGCCATCGTGCTCCAGCGATTCCCATTCAGCCGCGAGGGCCTCCCACACGGCCGAAGCGTCTTCCGGAATGACAACGAACCCCTGCCAGGACTCTTCCCCATCAACGGCATAATCGGCGAAGACGCAGTTGGTGAGTTCCGTCAGGCCCAGGAACGCCTCTGCCTGATACGACTCGGTTCCGGCGACTTTCCCGCCGGAAGGCAAAAGCTGGAGTTCCGACGGTGGGGATGCTTGGCCGGGGAGGGAGCTGGCCAAGGCTTCCAGCAACTCTTGGGCGGAGGCCGAGGTGAGCTCGCCTTCAAACGCGTTCACCTTGGCGTACGTGCTCCCTTTCAAAAGGAGAGCCTGGTAAGGAGGGGAGACGATTGCCGCAACCGCTTCCGACACCTGGATACTCTCCCCGGAAGCCTCCTGCTCGAAGACGCCGTATGCATTAAGCGGCGTTCCCATGTCATAGAGATCAACCGTGACGGTCAGGTCCCCTGAAGCGAGATCGGTGGTTCGGCAGCTCTGGACCCCGTAGGCGACGAAGAGCTCCGCGGCGCCATTGATATATTCCCACAAGTTGTCGGCGTCGTAGGTCAGGACCTCACCGGGTTGGGTCCATCCTGCCACTTCTGGAAAGTCTGATCCCTGGCTGGAGCACGCAGAGATAGCGGCCACCGCCAAGATGAGGCCGAAAGTGAGCTTTCGATGGTTTTTTCTCGGTCCCACGTCAACACCTCCAGAGGCCGGTTAGCTCGGAGTGAGAAGGATTCCTAGGCGAAGGTCAATAGGTCATGGACCTGAAGTAAGCTGGTCTGGATATCCAGACCATGTGGACAGGCGCCTGTACACTGTCCCTGGCAATCGAGGCAGGGTGATGCGCCCTGGCCCTCCAGGGCCGCGTACTTGGTCATGGCATACTTCTCCCGCCCCTGCCCCTGATAGTAGTAGGCGTACCGCATGATGGTGTTCACTGGCACCTGGTCGGGACAGGTCCCCAGGCAAACAGCACACCCATGTCTACAGTACTGGTTGTCCAGGGAGAGACCGATCTGGTGCAGCATCTGTTGCTCGGGTCGCGTGAGTTTGGTGCCAGAGAGGGGAATC
>JBDHMC010000188.1:0-5102 GCA_039656355.1 Gemmatimonadota bacterium
AGCCAAGGGTGAGCCCGCCGTGGCGGCATCCAAAGGTAGGGGCTGGGAGGATTCCGGGACCTTTGGGAAGGGTCTCTGGGTCCTCCGGTGGTTAGCCCTCTCTCCCTTCCTTCTCCTGGGATCCCTCTGGAGCGTCTTGAAACAGCTCCTGGGGTACTGGGCCGACATTCTGGGCCGACTCCTTTCCAGCACTTTTGGACCGTTCTTGAACGCCTTCGACCTGTGGTTCGAGCGATTCGCCCAGCGGTATCATCAGGTCCTCGAATGGTCACTGGATAACCGAGGGTCGGTGGTGGCTCTGGCCCTGGCGACCCTTTTGGGATCGGGTCTTCTGGCGATGAGCTTGGACAAGGATCTCCTCCCGGACGTAGACCAGGGCTCCTTCGAGGTGCGGATGGAACTGGCTGAGGGGACGTCCCTCCCAACCACCATCGAGGCTGCGGATCAGGTCGAGGCGGCCCTGCTGGAGGATCCGGGAGTGGGGGCGGTGTTCTCCCGGATCGGGAAGGACGTTCGTTCCTATGCCGAGAGTGAAGAGAGTTCAGGTGTGAATACGGCCCTCTTTCAGGTTCGCCTGAGGCCAGGTGCGGCCACGGATGACGTTCTGGAACGGGTCCGGAGGCTAGAGGGAGACTTCACCCGAGGGGAACTGACCTTCGAAGCGGGCCAGGCAACGGCCCTTGGGAAGATCCTCGGCGGGGTGGATGCCGACATCGCCGTCCGCATAAGGGGTGAAGACCTGGGTCGGACGTTCCCCACGGCCGAGTTGGTCAGGGATCGACTGGCTGAACTGTCAGGGATCGGGAACGTCAGGGTGGGGACCGAGCGGGGCCAGCCCGAAATCCAGGTAGAAATCCGGAGTGAGGTAGCGGCCCGTTACGGAATCGAACCTCGTGCCATCGCCGAAGCCATCGAGGACGCCATGCGTGGGGATCGGGCTACGGAATTCGTCGATTTCGACCGCAAGATCGGAATCGTTGTCCGCCTTCCCGACGAGCTCAGGTACGCCCGCGAGACTCTCCAGGAGTTGAGGGTTCAGGGCGTTCCTCTTCGTGAGTTGGTGGAAGTCAATGAGGCCGTGGCCCCGGCGGAGATTCGACGAGAGGACCAGGGTCGTGTTGTGGTGGTCTTCGCCGATGTGGTATCCGGTGGGTTGGACGGAGCCATTGCCGGCGTGCAGGACGTCTTGAGGCAGATTCCCCCGGATTCTGACATTCGAATGGAAGTGGGGGGGGAGAATGAAGAGATGCGCCGGTCTTTCAGAGATCTGGCTTTTGCGTTCGGACTGGCCCTTCTGCTGGTCTACATGATTCTGGCGGCCCAATTCGAATCCTTCATCCACCCCTTTACTATCCTCATGGCGGTGCCCCTGGCGGTTGTGGGAGCCTTGCTCGCCCTCCTCTTCACCGGGGAAGGGATCAACACCATGAGCCTCATAGGGGCCGTCATTCTGGTAGGAATCGTGGTGAACGACTCCATTGTGAAGGTGGATTTCATCAACCAGGCCCGAACCAAGGGAATGGCGATCAAGGATGCCATCATGGAAGCGGGTCGGGTGCGACTGAGACCCATCATCATGACTACGGTGACGACCGTCTTTGGTCTTACGCCTATGGCCCTTGGAATCGGCCGCGGGGCGGACCTGAGGGCCCCACTCGCGATTGCCGTCATCGGAGGGCTCAGCGTGGCGACCCTTCTCACCCTCATCGTGGTTCCCGTGGTCTACTCCCTTGTGGAGAGCCTGAAGGGGAAAGTGGTGGGACAGACAGAGGGTAAGGGCGCCTCACCGGGCGCCCCGGCCGGAGCAGCAGACTGATGATCGGTTTCTCCATCAAACGCCCGGTGGCGGTGGCCATGACCTACCTGGCCGTTGGCCTTCTTGGGGTGGCGGCCTGGCGGAACATCCCCATCGAGCTTCTCCCTGACACGCAACTCCCCCGGCTTTCAGTCCGGGGCTCCTGGCCGGGCGCCTCTCCGGAGACCATCGAGGCGTTCCTCACCTCCCCCATCGAATCCACGATTCAACAGATACGCGGGGTGGAGAAGGTCACCTCCGAGTCCTTCGAGCAGCAGGGATCCGGGGTGTCGAACATCGAGGTGGAATTCGCCAGGGATACGGACATGGACTTCGCTCGCCTGGACCTGAGCGAGCGTCTGGCCACCCTGGAAGAAGAGCTTCCTCCGGGAGTCCGCTCGGTTACGGTGGTGCCCTACGTTCCGCCGGAATTCTCCTCGCAAGCCAATCGGGCCCCCCTCCGATATACCCTCACGGGGCCCTATACCCTGGAAGCCCTTCGGTCCTTCCTGGATGACCAGGTGGCGCCGGAATTGGGTCAGTTGGATGGGGTTGCCGTGGTTCAGGTTTACGGGGGACGGGACCGCCTGGTGGAAATAGAGATGGATGCGGACCAGGTCACGGCCCTTGGCCTTACTCCGGGCCAGATCTTCATGCGTATCAACGACCTGGACCTGGTTCGGGAGGCCGGGGCCGTCCGTAGCGGCGACGAGGAGTTCGCCGTCACCATCCGGAACCGTCCCACTTCGGTACAGGAGATCCGGGACGCCATCGTCACCTCCGCCGGTGGGCGCCTCATCAGGGTCGCGGACGTTGCGGTGGTGCGGGACACCTACGAAGAAACCTCCAGCTACTACCGAATCGACGGTGCGCCGGCCGTTGCGTTCGTCATCATGAAAGAGGCGGGGGCCAACACGGTTCGGATGGCTGAGGGGGTAAAGACCAGGATGACCGAGCTGGAGACCCGTCTTCCCATGGGGACTCAGGTGATCCTGGATCTGGACGAAAGCGAAGAGATCAAGAAACAGCTGACGGATCTGCGCTACCGGGCCATGGTCTCAGCCGTCGTAATCTTCGTGGTCCTCCTCATCTTCCTGGGCACTTTCCGGTCGGCGGCGGTGATCTTCGCCACCATCGCTTTCTCGGTCCTTATCGCCCTGAACCTGATTTACTTCGGGGGTCTCTCACTGAACCTCCTCACCCTCATGGGGCTGGCCATGGGGTTCGGCCTCATCGTGGACAACTCCATTGTGGTGTTGGAGAACATCTATCGGCGATGGCAGGGAGGGGAAGAGCCCCTGGAGGCTGCCCGGAAGGGGGCCGAGCAGGTGGTGTTGCCCATCATGGCGGCGACAGCTACCACCCTCATCGTTTTTGTCCCCTTCGTCTATCTCCAGGGTGACCTGAGGGTTTATTACGTTCCCCTGGCCATTGTGGTGGGTCTCACTCTTTTGGCCTCCCTGTTTGTCGCCTTCACCTTCATCCCGGCCCTTGCCGGCCGGATTCTGGATATTGGGCCCGGTTTGGCGGCCCTCTGGCGACGAGCTCCCCCCGATCCTTTGGTTGGTGAGGAGGCGGAACTGGGCCCCAAACAGCCCATTTATGTCCTGGTGTATCGGGCCCTCATCGGAAATACGCTTCGGTATCCTTGGGCAGCCGTCGTTTTCGCGGTTCTGTGCCTGGGCGGGTCCTACTACGTGTTCGACAAGTACGTGAACCGAGGGGTGCTGTGGGGATTTGGTGGGGGCCAGCAAACTTATGTGGACATTCGGATCACCCTCCCTCGGGGCTCCGACCTGGAACGCACCGACGAGTTGGCCCTCTTTTTCGAGGAGCGGTTGGAAGCACTCCCTGAAGTAGACCGGTACACCACCCAGGTCACGGGCACCTATGCGTTCATCCGGGTGAGTTTTCCCGAGGAATTGGAGCACACTTCCGTACCGCCGGCCATCAAAGAGCAAATGGTGGCCTACTCCCTGGGTTTCTCCGGGGCAGAGGTTCGGGTATTCGGCTTCGGACCTTCGTTTTATGGGGGTGGCGGCTCACCCCCCAACTACTCCATAAAGGTCCTGGGCTACAACTATGAAGAGGTCCGGGACATCGCCGAGGATCTGGGCAGTCGCCTCATGCGCATGGCCCGTATCCGCGATGTGGACACCAATGCCTCGGGTTCCTGGTTCCAGTCCGACAGAGCGTCGGAGTTCGTGGTCGAGATCGATCGTGCGGCGCTGGCCCGTTACGACATGACGGTCCAAGACTTCGTGGGCCGGATGAACTCTGTCATACGGGGACAGACCGGACAATCGCTACTGAAACTGGGTGGGGAAGAGGTACGCTTCGACGTGAAGGTGGAGGGGTTCACCACTGTGGACCTGAGGGAGCTCCAGGAGACCATCATTACCGGAAACGCCGGTACGGGTATTCGGATCGGGGACGTGGTGGCCATTTCTCCCAAGGAGATTTTGGCCCGGATCCGGAGGGAAAACCAGCAGTACGAACGTACCGTCGCCTACGAATTCAGGGGCCCCACCAAGCTGGGGGACATGGTTCGGGACGCGGTCATCGAGTCCACCGTGCTCCCCCCGGGATATACCATCGAGGAAGATGACCGGTGGCGGTGGTCGGAGGAGGAGCGGGAGCAGATCTATTTCGTCCTGGCCATTTCCATCCTCCTCATCTTCATGGTGACGGCGGCTCTCTTCGAGTCCCTGACTCAACCCCTCTGTGTCCTCCTTACCGTCCCTATGGCCCTCATCGGCGTATTCCTCATCTTTTTCTGGTTCAACGCCACCTTCACTCGGGAGGCGTACATCGGGGTCATCATGATGGGGGGGATCGTGGTCAACAACGCCATCCTCCTGGTCGACCACATCAACCAGGTAAGGCGAGAGGCCGGGATGTCACTTCACGACTCCATCCTGAAGGGCACCCTGGAGCGTGTGCGGCCCATTCTGATGACGACGACAACCACGGTTCTGGGCTTGTTGCCCTTGGTGCTCTTCAGCCAGGGCGTCGACGCCAACATCTGGAACGCCCTGGCCTATGCCCTCATCGGAGGCCTTCTTTCCTCTACCATTTTTGTCCTCACCACCACGCCGGCTCTCTACTACCTGTTCGAAGGCGGCTGGCGGAGGCTGTAGGGGGCGGGTTGTAGGTCTCCGAGGACCGTTCCCACCATGGCGCGGGTACTGCGGGCATGTACGTCAGCCGTCCCCTCCTCCGAGACTCTATGCGCCCTCCGCTGGCACGGCCGTGAAGACCCGGTGTCTGATTCCAGAGCGGGTAGACGACCCGGATGCGGATCCCG
>JBDHMC010000189.1:0-5098 GCA_039656355.1 Gemmatimonadota bacterium
ACCCCAAGGAGATGAGGTGATGTCCAAGGCGGAGACAAACGGGCAGAAAGAGAAGGCCCTGCAGACGGCCCTCACCCAGATCGAGAGATCCTATGGGAAGGGGGCCATCATGCGTATGGGACAGGACGGAGCAATGTCTCAGATTGAGGGGATTCCCACCGGAGCCCTCAACCTGGACGCTGCCATCGGCGTTGGAGGGATTCCCCAAGGGCGGATCACCGAGATCTTCGGTCCCGAGTCCAGTGGGAAGACGACACTTTGTCTCCACGTCATCGCCAACGCCCAACGGGAAGGGGGGATCGCCGCTTTCGTGGATGCGGAGCATGCCGTGGACATCCAATATGCCCGGAAACTGGGTGTCGATGTCGATAACCTCTTGGTCTCCCAACCCGATAACGGGGAGCAGGCCTTGGAGATTGCCGAGGTCCTCATCCGGAGCAACGCCGTGGATGTTGTCGTGATCGACTCGGTGGCGGCTTTGGTTCCACGGGCGGAGATCGAGGGTGAGATGGGAGACTCCCACGTTGGCCTCCAGGCCCGCCTCATGAGCCAAGCCCTCAGGAAACTCACCGGCGCCGTCGCACGTTCAAATACCGCTGTCATCTTCACCAATCAGATTCGGGAGAAGATCGGCGTGATGTTCGGAAATCCCGAGACCACCAGCGGCGGCCGGGCCCTGAAGTTCTATGCCTCTTTGCGTTTGGATATCCGTCGCATCGGGGCCATCAAAGACGGGCAGGATGTGGTTGGGAACCGCACGCGGGTCAAGGTGGTGAAGAACAAGTGTGCTCCCCCCTTCAAGCAGGCCGAGTTCGATATTCTGTATAACGAAGGAATAAGGCATCTGGGCCTTCTGGTGGATCTTGGGGTGGACCACGAGATCGTCTCCAAATCCGGCTCCTGGTTCTCCTATGGGGATCTCCGAATGGGGCAGGGGAAGGAGAATGCCAGGGACTTCCTGGCGGAGAATCGGGACATCGCTCAGGAGATCGAGGAGAGACTCCTTTCCGCATTGGGGATTTCGGCGGACAACGATGTCGGAGAAGAACCTGACACGGTGGAAACGGAACCTGAAAACTAGCCCCTTTGGGCGAACGGGCTCCTGGGGGATAGTGCCCACGTGGGGTAGCTTCCGGGGAACAGGGTGGAAGACGGGGGGTCCGAGGAGTCTCGGACCCTCCTTTTCTTGCGGCTCAAAGGCGCTTCTTCCGAGGCCCCCGAGCCAGCTCGGGTCGGTTGAGAAGACGCGGGAATCCGGGTTATACTCCGGGCTGCCCCGTCGGCGCTACCCCCGGGGCGGGGACTCTCAACTCTATTCTTACGCTGAACGCTAGACGGTTGGTATGAAAGCAAACGAAATCCGGCAGCGGTTTTTGGACTTCTTCTCGGAGCGCGACCACCAGGTGGTGCGAAGCTCCTCTCTCGTTCCGGAAGAGGACCCAACCCTTCTGTTCACGAACGCTGGAATGGTTCAGTTCAAGAAGGTATTCCTTGGATCCGAGAAGCGAGACTACGTCCGGGCTGTCACCTCCCAGAAATGCGTTCGGGCTGGCGGAAAGCACAACGACTTGGAGGAGGTCGGTCGGACCGCGAGGCACCATACCTTCTTCGAGATGTTGGGGAACTTCTCCTTCGGCGACTACTTCAAGCGGGACGCTATCGACTTCGCGTGGACCTTCCTTACGGTAGAACTCGGTCTTGATCCGGATCGACTTTATGCCACGGTGCATCATACCGACGACGAGGCGGCGGCTCTCTGGGAGGAGGTTGCGGGTCTGCCTCCGGCCCGGCTGTACCGGTTGGGGGACAAGGACAACTTCTGGCAGATGGCCGACACGGGGCCGTGCGGACCCTGCTCCGAACTTCATTACGACACAAGAGCAGAAGCACTCCGGGGAGAGCCGCTCTCCGTGGAGGAGTTCGCCGACTTGGGTGAGCAGGGAGTTTTCCTGGAGCTCTGGAATCTGGTTTTCATGCAGTTCGACCGGGATGAGGGAGGAACTCTTCACCCGCTCCCCGCCCCCTCCATCGATACAGGAGCAGGTTTGGAGCGGATCGCCTCGGTCCTCCAGGGTGTCTCCTCCAACTACCACACCGATCTCTTTTTGCCTCTTTTGAACCGGGTGGGGGAGGTGGTTGGGCGGCCTTATGAAGCCGACTCTGAAGAGGGCACGAGTTATCGGGTCTTGGCCGACCATGCCCGCGCGGTGGCATTTCTGCTGGCAGATGGGGTTTTCCCATCCAACGAGGGGAGAGGGTATGTTCTTCGGAGAATTCTTCGAAGAGCGGCTCGCCACGCTTGGATCTTGGGCCGAAGAGAGCCCACGTTGGTGCACATAGTGGAGGTTGCGGTTGACGGGATGGCGGAGCCCTTCCCGGATCTTTTGACCCGCCGGGAACACCTTTTGAAGACCACGCGGGCCGAGGAGGAGCGGTTCTTGAACACGATCGAAGCGGGCATGACCCGTTTCGAAGAGTTGACCGGTCGCTCCGAGGATTCGGTGTCTGTCCCCGACTCCGGATTCGGGCACGATCCGGTGATTCCCGGTGCGGAAGCCTTCCGGCTCTATGACACTTTCGGATTTCCCCTGGATCTCACCCAGCTCATGGCCGAGGAAAGGGGATTCGGTGTAGATGTGGAGGGTTTTCAGGCCTCCCTGGAAGCCCAGCGCGAAAGAGGCCGGGTGGATCGGGCCCAGGCGGGCTTGTCGGTAACGGATGAGGAGACCCTCGAGGGCTGGACCGTTCTCTCTCAAGGTGAGCAGAAGTTCCAGGGGTATGCGTCCCGGGAGATCGACACGGAGGTCCTGGCTTTTCGGTTTGATGGGGACCGCCTGGGCCTGCAGTTGAAGGAGAACCCCTTCTACCTGGAGGCTGGGGGCCAGGTCTCCGACTGTGGCAGCGTCACGGGGGACGGATGGGTTCTGGACGTTCGGGAGGTTCGCCGGGTCCAGGGTAGTGTAGCCGTCTTCGGCCCCCTTACCGAGGGGGCGCCGCCTTCTTCTGACCAGGACCCTCCCCTCGTGGTCCAAGCAGAAGTGAGTAAGGACCATCGCCACGACACGGAACGGAACCATACTGCCACCCACCTTCTCCATGCCGCGCTGCGGCAGGTGCTCGGAGAGCACGTCGTTCAACGGGGGTCCCTGGTGGCCCCGGATCGACTCCGTTTCGACTTCGCCCACACGGCACCCATGACGGATCGGGAAAGGGGCGAAGTAGAGCAGCTCGTCAACAAGGGGATTTGGGACGACAAAGAGGTCCTGGTGCAAGAGCTCCCCTATTCTGAAGCCATCCAGAAGGGGGCCATGGCTCTTTTCGGGGAAAAATACGGCGATGAGGTGAGAGTAGTAGAGGTCCCAGGGATCAGTCTGGAGCTTTGCGGAGGTACTCACTGCAGCCATACGGGTGAGATCGGCATCTTCAAGATCGTGGCTGAGACGGGTGTGGCTGCCGGTGTTCGGAGGATTGAGGCTATCACCGGTCCGGGTGCATACCTGTATTTCCAGGAGCTGGAGAGCCGCTTGGAGGAGGTGGCGAACCTTCTCAAGGCTCGGCCCGAGGCTGTCGCGAATCGTGTGGCCCAGCTTCTAAGAGAGAAAGAGGAGGTCGAGGGTCTTCTGGCAGAGCTTCGGAAGGGTGGTGGTGGTGGGGAGATCGTGGTCTCCGCGAGTACGCTCGAGAGCCCCTCCGGACCTATTGAGTACCGAGGTGTTCGTCTACGAGCTCGAAGCGCTGATGATGTTCGGGATTGGGGTGACGGTTACAGAGCCGGGGGGGCCGGCCGGGTCGCTGTTGTGGCCGCGGAGCTCTCGGAGGGAAAATCCACCCTGTTCATCTTCGTATCGGACGACCTGATTGCCCGTGGGATCAGGGCTGATTCCCTCATCCGGGAAGTGGCTGACCGGGTTGGGGGAAGGGGTGGGGGCCGACCCCATATGGCTCAGGCGGGTGTGGGGGATCCGTCCGCCGTGGACGATGCCTTGAAATCTGGTCCGGAACTCCTCGAAAGACTTATGACACAAGGACCTTAAGTATTTGCCATATAATAACTAAACGCTATATGCCTGAGAAAACACTGGAGGAATGGTTGCAGGGCCGGAGTCCGCCAATTCCAGGATCGTTTCTGCCTCACCTCCTGAAGCACGAGGCGGCTTCCCCGGAGGGGAGTCATTTGTCCGCCCTTGGGATGGGGGCCCTGAGCGAGGCCCTCGAGAGGCCAGGGAGAAACCGCGAGGCAGCGTTTCAACTCCTTTCTGCCGATGCCTTTTTCACCTACGCGTGTGAGGCGCTGGCACAGGAGGCCGATGTTCGGGTGGGACTGGAGACCTTCCTGGAACGTCTGGGGGATCGGTTCAGTTGATGCCATCGAGTCCGGACGGATTCACCGATCTGCATAACCACCTGGTCCCTGGGGTGGACGATGGATCGAGGACCCTGGACGAAGCTCGGGAAGGCCTTCGCAGATTGAGGGCCGCGGGTGTAGCGAGGCTGGTCACGACCCCCCACTTCGACGGTAGTCTGACACGGGATCGAGGAACCCTCGAGTCCAGGCTCATCAAGGTCGACCGGGCATGGGGATCCCTCAAAAAGATGGCGGAAGCGGAGTTTCCCAACCTGGAGATCTACCAGGGCCATGAGGTGATGATGGATGTTCCCGATCCTGATCTCTCGGACCTCCGACTTCACCTCTCCGACACCTCTTTTGTGCTCGTGGAATGGCCGGGGCTTCGGGTGCCCCCGTCTACTCTAGCCGTTATCGACAGGCTGGTTGAATCAGGCGTAAGGCCCATCATCGCCCACCCAGAGCGTTATAGGGGGTTGGACCGAGAAACGGTTCTTCCGGGGGAATGGAGGGCCAGGGGCGCGCTCCTCCAGGTAAACTATGGCTCACTGGTAGGGCGTTATGGCGACCTGCCTCGGAAGCGCGCGGTCACCTTGTTGGCGAGGGGATGGATCGATCTCATGGCCTCGGACTTTCATGGCCGAGCACATCTCGCCCCTTCGCTGAGGGAAGCCCAGGGGGCACTTTCGGACTGGGACGGCGGGGATGTTTTCGATCTGCTGGCCCGAGTGAACCCTGCCCAGATCCTCCGGG
>JBDHMC010000190.1:0-5096 GCA_039656355.1 Gemmatimonadota bacterium
GTCATCGCCAGCACCCACACCGAAAGCCGCTTTGACCTGGGGTCCCAATCGGAAAAAAGCGAACCCCAGAACTCCTACCCAAATGAGGAATTCCAGGGGTCGCTTGATCCTATTCCACACCGATGTCTTCATCACCCCGACGGAAAACCGACTACCCGCCACTCCTCCCCTTCAACACTTCCTGGGAGAAGGCCATGGATTTCCTGGCCAGGGTCCAGGCCTTCCGATACTCTTTGCCCTTGAAAGCATCGATGGCCCCATTCCGAAGCCGCCGGGCCTTCTGGAGGGCCGTCTTCTCGTCATCCGTGGGCCCGTCGCCGACGGCCTCCCTGGCGGCTCCGAGAGACCGAGTCGCCCGCTCGATGGCTTTCCGGGCCTGGAACCGAGGGGAGAGGGACCGGATCAAATCGGCCGAAACCAGGGCTGCCCCAAGCGCAGCAGCATAGCTCTCCTCGGCGAGTGCTCCGTTACCCCGCTCCGCCATTCCCTTGGCTCGGGTGAGGACCTTCTGGATCCGGTCCGGAGGGGTTTTTCCAGCCAATCGTTCATCCAACCGGGAAAGGGCCTGATCCACCCCGGTCAGAGCCTCAGCGACTACCTCAGGTCCCAGAACTGCGATGATGCCCTTCAACGTTTGCCCTGCTCTCAGGAGCTGCACTCCTCGGCCATGCCCGTCGTTCTCGCGGATGGCTTTGTAGGTGCGTCGGAGAAGGTTGTGGATTGATGGGAGGGGAGTCCCCAACTGGTCGTTGACCTCGAGGGCGGTTTCCGCCAACACCTCGAAGGAAGCCTCGTCCAGCTGCCCTTCGTCGGCCGTGGGCGACGAGTCGCTGCAGGCAGCCAGACCCAACGCGGCCACCAGTGGGAAGACGAATTTCTGGCGGATCATGGTATAACCTCCGATTTCAGCGTCGCATCATGGCGTCACGCATGGCCTTGAACTCCGTGCCTTCGTTCCAGGTCGGGAAGGCGTCGGAGTAGGCCAATTCCAGGCCGATGCGGAACCACACGGCGATGTCCTGCATGGCCCCACCCAGGTCCCAGTCCGGAGAGTATTCGTCTGTGACCTGATGGTAATTATCAGCGGTCCAGGCATCGGACTGAGCCCGACTCCACTCCTCTCCGTGCTCGATGTTGTCATGGCCGGCACCACCATAATGAGCAGGAACGCCCTGCTTGGCCAAGGGAAAATGGTCCGACCGGTAGAAGGAGCCCTTCTCCGGCTCCGGGTTTGGCTTCACCACCCGATCGATGAGGGTGTTGGCCCGTACCGCGTAGCCGTCTAGCTCGGAATTCCCGAAACCGATGATGGTGTAGTCATGGGTGGCCCCATAGATGGGAAGGGCGTCGATATTGATGGCGGCCACCGTCTTGTTCAGGGGATACACGGGGTTCTCAGCGTAGTAGCCTGATCCCAGCAAACCCTGTTCCTCTGCGGTGGTTCCCCAGAAAACCACCGTCCGCTCCGGGCCCGGATCAAGCATGGTGAAGGCTTCTGCGATCTCCGCGATGGTGGCAACGCCACTGGCGTTGTCCACGGCTCCGTTGTAGACCTGGTCCCCGTCGAGGGCCGGGTCGGTCCCAAAGTGGTCCCAGTGACCCATGTAGATGACCACTTCGTCCGGGCGGGTAGTCCCAGGGAGCTTGGCCAGGAAGTTTTTGGACGAAGAACGTTCGATGGTGTTTTCGATGGCCAGCGAGGCGGTGAGGTCACCCATGGGGACGGCTTCAAATCCGGGGATCTGCGCCTGCGCCTTCAGCTCATTGTAATCTAAACCGGCCATCTCGAAGATGGCTTCAGCCGTCTCGAGGGTGATCCAGCCTTCCGCTGCAACCCGGCCCATGTTGTTGTCTTCCGTGACCAGGTTGAATTGGGTCCCGGTCCACCCGTTCTCGACCGTGGCCCACCCGTAGGCCGCCGGAGCCGTCTCATGGACGATGAGCACAGCGGCGGCTCCCTGCCTGGCGCCCTCCTCGTACTTGTAGGTCCAACGGCCATAGTAGGTCATGGCGTTGCCCTTGAAGAGATCCGGGTCCTGAGTCGCGAAACCGGGGTCATTCACCAGGACGACCACCGTTTTTCCGGTGACATCTACTGAAGCGTAATCGTCCCACCCGAACTCGGGAGCGACCGCTCCATAACCCAAAAACACCATCTCTGAGTCCTCGAAGCCGACACTCTCAACCACCCTCGGAGTCCCCGCCACGAACTCCGAGCCGTACTCGAAGGTGGTGGAACCGGCCGGGCCGCCGATGCTCAGGGTCATGTCGGGATCAGCGGTGATGGCGACGAGGGGGACCTCCTGAACCCAGGTCCCGTCCACACCACCAGGCTCCAGGCCCAGGGAAGCGAACTGCTCCGAAAGGTATTGGATGGTGAGTTCCTCACCCCTTGAGGAAGGGGCCCGGCCGCCGAACTCGTCGGACGCCAGTACCTGAGTGTAATCCCGGATCTCCCCTTCCGTGATGCCCGCCAGGGCTTCTTCAATGGCGGCTTCGGATGGGAGGTTCATGGTGACTTCGTCTGGGTAGTCTCCCCCTCCACTTTCGGCGGCGGGTCCACAGGTAGTGAGGAATGCCGCTGAGAAGACCACAACGGTGAGGACGAAAGTGCGGAGGCTGCCATTGCGGATCATAAACATGGATCTCTCCGGGATCGATGAGAGTTGGACCCAATTCCCGGTGACTTTCGGCCAAGAACCCCTTTGGGATTCCTAGCGCGCCGGCCCGGGCCTGGGTGCGCCGGTCTCTTACTTCGGAAAGAGTAGTGGGTTTGGGGAGGGGAGGGGAAGGGGGTGAGGTGTTGGTTGAATCTTTTCCTGAGAAAAATTTCTTGACAATTAAATAATTCAAGCCCTTATTGGGTTCTTATCGGCATTCCCAAAAAACTGAAGCTGTCCTCTTGTCTGACCCGAGGTCCCGCGCGGTCGCATTGAGCGAATGCGTCCACGGAGGCGGGCCCTATTCGTTTTGACCTTTGTGATTGGTTGTAGTCCCCCCCCATTTTTGGAGGCACCATGTATCGAACCACATCGCTCTTCGCCCTTCTTCTCCTGATCCCCGCATTGGGTTGCGGAGCTCAGGAGGCTGACGCGCCCGGCCATCTATACGAGGCCTACTACAAGGTCAACTACGGGGATCTGCCCGAGTGGAACCGCCAGTATTTCGAATACGCCGTTCCTGTTTTGACCGAACTGCAAGCCAGCGGCGTGATCGAAGGATGGAACCAGTGGCAACACCAGACCGGTGGAGACTACAACATCCGGATGGCGATCCGAACCAATGCCTGGGCTTCCCTCGACACTTTCTGGGAGGAATACCTGAGCCGGATCGAGGCGGCGACCCCAGAGGCAGAGTCGGAGGTCGTGGCTGGCATGATTCAGGCTCACCGCGACGAGATCTGGGACTTCGGGCATGTCGATGTGCCAGAGGGATTGGAAACCTCCTACCTGTATGCTTCCACATTCCAGTACAACTTCGCCGATGGCGCCGAGTGGTATCGCATCTGGGAGGAAGTCGCCACTCCGATCATCGAGCAGGCCATGGCCGATGGAACCGTGGGTGGTTGGGTTACGTTGGATCACAACACCGGTGGGCGCCACAACTTCAAAGTCCTTTACATGTTTGATGGGTGGGATAAGATCGATGACTTTCACGGCAAGTTGTTGGGTACCATGGCCGAGCAACATCCTGCCGACTTCGCGAAGCTCATGGGTATGATCGGAGGTCACGATGACGTGATCTACGTCCCAACCACGCAGGCGGGAATGTAGGATAGAAGGGGATCTCAACCCCTCTGGACCAGGGAGGCCCCTGGCGGTATCCACCGTCAGGGGCCCCTGTTATT
Organism: Gemmatimonadota bacterium; assembly: GCA_039656355.1. Classification (GTDB taxonomy): domain Bacteria; phylum Gemmatimonadota; class Gemmatimonadetes; order Longimicrobiales; family Gaopeijiaceae; genus JABDNZ01. Next base: position 3,848 of record JBDHMC010000190.1, read on the forward strand.
TCGGCACCTGGCCGGCCCGGGCTCCTACGCCAACACCGCCGCCGCCAGCAGAGCGATCCCCAAAAGTGTGTTTGTAGCCAGGTTCCAGGTGACGTTGGCTCCAAGGGCAGGGATGGGCACCTCGGCGTCGGCGTCTCCGAACGCCCATTTCAGTGGTTGCACCAAAAGAACGGAGGGAATGGCCCCAGCCAGGGCCCACACTGGGAAAGGCCCGGCCACCACGGCTCCGATGATCCAGACCGGCACCAGCAACGCCGCCAAAGCGTAAATCAGCGCCGCAGGCCGTCTCCCAAGCATGAGAACCAGGTTCCTCCTGCCGCCTTCCCTGTCTGCAGCCTCGTCAGGAAACTCGTTCAGGAGGAGGAGATTGAAGGTCATGAGGAAGGCCGGAACGGAGGCAGCGAGGGCCACCCCTCCAAGCATCCCTTCCTGGACTATGGCCACCCCCGACACGGCCATCCCCCCAAGGCCAAGGCCTGCAGCGACCTCTCCGATGCCCATGCGGGTCAATGCATCGGTATAGCCCATTACGAACACGGCCCCGAAGAAAAGGAAGGGCAGGAATGAGGAGCCGATTTGGGAGTAGAACCAGATACCGATGATCAAACCCACGGTGGCGAACACAAGTCCCAACCGTAGGGCGGCTTCTACTGGGGCTTTTCCCGCCGGGAGAGTACCGGAGCCGCCGGAGAAAGGGGTTCGCACCGTTTTGAGGTCGATTCCCCGACGCATGTCGCTCCATTCGTTGAGGGAGTTCACGGCGATGTGCACGGCCACGAGTCCCACCATGGCCAACAGGGTGGGAACCCAGTAGGCAGCGCCTTCGTAAGCCGCGGCGCCTGCGCCGCATATCACCAGGGTTACGGGGAGGAGGAGGAAGGGGGCCCGGGCCAGCGCGGCATACGTCTTCACATCGGTCATTGCTGTATCCTTCGCCATTCACCACTCGGGTTTCGGTTCCTCGCCGGGGGCGAGTTCCCATGCGAGAACATGAGTCGCCCACCGAGGTCCGACAACCTCCTTTCAATGACACCCACGACCATCTCCTTCCCATTCCTTTCCCTTCAACGGGATGAGCCCCAAGTTCCCTCGGCCGAAGGTCTGATGCGGCTTGATCTCCAACCTCACTCTTCGAGGTGTCCTATGGAAAGGGATCCTCTCTCTTCGCCCGACGCTGGATCTTCTGCTCCATCCACTCTGATTCGGGGTGGCCGGATGGTGGTAGGCGATACCGTTGCCGAACAGGACC
>JBDHMC010000191.1:0-5096 GCA_039656355.1 Gemmatimonadota bacterium
CTCCACCTACAAAAAGCGCTACGGATCCCAGACCCAGGATCATTCTCCGAAAGGACGCCACCGTCTGTAGACGGGCCTCCAGGATCACCCGCTGATTTTGGATGGAAAAGTCATCCTCCTCACCGCGCTCTACCGTGCCGTGTCGGGTCCTGAGGACCTCAGCGATCTGCTCCTCTGCAACACCTATGCGGTCTCCGTCCCTGACCTGCACATAGATCATCTTGATGAAGTCCAGGTTGAAGGCACGCCTCAGTGCGGTCTGCAGGGGGATCAACACTTGGTTGTCCTCTTCAGACAGACCGTCGACCGTGGCTCCCTTGCTCTCCAGAACGCCAATGACAAGGAAGGGGATTCTCCCCAGACGAATGGTCTTCCCAACGGGATCCTCATCGGGAAAAAGTAGGTCCCGAACACGGGAACCCAGAACCGCTACCCGGGCGGAAGTCCGGTTCTCCTCCGCGGTGAAATACCTGCCGTGGGTGGTCCGAAAGTCTCGAACCACCTCGTAGGCCGGAGTGGTTCCCATAAGTTTCGTCATCGTGGAGATGGTCCCGTACTTCGCCCGAAACGGCCGGTCCTGGGCCGGAGCTACCAGACCCACCTCGGTTGATCGGGCAAGGATGGCATCGGTATCGTCCAGGGTCAAAGTGGTGACCCTGGGGATGGTCCGCTGTCTCCAGGGGACCCTGGGGGCGTCTCCTGAACTCACCACCAGGAGGTTTCGACCGAGAGCTTCGATCTCGCTGATGACCTGGTCCTCGGCCCCCTCGCCCACGGCCGTCATGACCATGACAGCACCTACGCCCACAGCCGTGCCGGAGAGGGCCAGGGCTGTTCGGACCCTGTGTCTCAGGATCGCCTTCGCCGACAGGAGGAGGTTCCGGCCCAGTCTCATTAGATTTCGGCTCTTACTCCCTCAAAGTCGCCACCGGGTCCAGGCCCGCGGCCCGCCGGGCGGGGGCTGCGCCTGCCAGAAGCCCAACGACCACAGCGGCACCCAGACCCAGAAAGGCAGCCTGCCAGGGCATGATGCTCGGGATCTCCATGAATCGAGCGATGACGCCCAGGGCTGCGGCAGCCACCGCCAGGGCCAGGATCCCACCAACCAACGTCACCAAGGATGACTCCAGGAGAAACTGCACCCATACATCTCGCCCACGTGCACCCACGGCCTTTCTCAGGCCGATTTCACTTCGTCGTTCGTTCACCCCCATAAGCATGAGATTGGCTACGACGATCCCACCGATAAGGAGGGAAACCCCAGCGAGGAGAGGTAGGAAGAGGGTGAAGATCCGATTCATGGACCCCACCATCTCCCGGACCTGAACCGGAGTAATCATACTGAAATCGTTGGGCACTTCATCGGCCAGGGCGTGACGCTCCCGAAGGAGCCCTTCAATGGCCAGAACCGCGTCGTCCAGGGTCTCAGCGTTCTCGGCGAGAAACTTGGCGGATTGGACATAGTCCACGTTCATGACCCGACGCATCATGGTGGTGACGGGAATGATGACCTCGTTGTCCCGATCCCACCCGTGGGGATCGACGCCCATGGAGTCCAGGACTCCGATGACCTCGAAGGGAACGGTCCCGACCCGAAGCTGAAGCCCGATGGGATCAGCACCCTGGAAAACCTCCCGAACCAGGGTTTCCCCTACGAGAGCCACCCGTGCAGAGCTCCGGACTTCGGCCTCCCCAAAAAACGCACCTCTACTGACCCCCCGGTCCCACACCTCTTCATGCCGCTCGGAATGACCCAGAACGCGAACATTGCTGCTGTTCCCCTGATAAACCACTTCCCTGGCGTTGGCCATCACCATGGGATCGTAGACTCGAATGCCGGAAACCGTGGCCTGGATTTCCTCCAGGTCTTCCATGACCAACGTGGTGGTGGGTCCATCTCCTCTGGGGCCTCCCATCATTCCCCCACCGCCGGCGCTCAGGAGGATGCTGGACCCGGCGAACATCCGCTCAATATTCCCAAGCACTGCGTCCCTTGTTCCCTGCCCTATGGCGACCACCAAGGTGAGCGCCAGAACCCCCACGAAAGTCCCCAGCATCATGAAAAAGGTGCGGAGCCGGTGCCGACCCATGCCCCGCAGGCCGTGTCCAATCAACCGTCGTGTTCTCATGGCGCGACCTCCTTTGGCGAATCCCCGTTTCCTTCCCAATCCGCCAACACCTCCCGAGCATCTGTCGAGGCTTCCACCGGCCTTTCCCCTACGATTCGCCCATCCACGATCTCAACGATCCGGTGGGCCATCTCGGCCACCGCAGCATCATGGGTTACCAGGACAACAGTCTTCCCCGCCCGGTTCAGGTCCTGAAAGATTGCCAGGATCTCCAGTCCCGATCGGGTATCCAGGTTCCCAGTGGGCTCGTCGGCCAAGATGAGATCAGGGTCATTGACCAGAGCTCGAGCGATGGCAACTCGTTGCTGCTGCCCTCCCGAGAGCTCGCTGGGAAGGTGTTTGGCCCGGTCCTTCAAACCCACCTTCTCCAAAGCCTGAGCCCCCAGGCCGGAAATGTCTCTCCGAGACGAGTAGATGAGGGGAAGTTCAACGTTCTCCAAAGCCGTGGTTTTTGGAAGGAGATGGAAGGTTTGGAATACGAAACCAATCCTCTCGTTCCTGAGTTGTGCCAGTTCGTCGGGGGTCAGGGACGCGACCTCACCCTCATCGAGGTGGTAGGATCCCGAATCGGCCCGGTCCAGAAGGCCTATGACGTTCATCAGGGTGGATTTCCCCGATCCGGACGGACCGGTGATGGCAAGGAACTCCCCGGATTCGACCTGTAGAGATGCGTCCTGCAAAGCTCGAACCTCCTCCGCGTCCTTCCGGTAGGTCTTGTGCACATGCTCCAGTTTGATCATTCGAAACTCCCGTTTGGAACCGATCCCACGACCACCTCATCTCCGGCCACCAGACCCTCGACGACCTCCGTATAATCTCTACCTCTGTACCCCGTTCGGATGGCTCTGCGCTCCGGTCCCTGCGAGGAAAGGACATAGGCGAAGACGCCCTCCGAATCTCTCCTTACCCCACCGTTCGGCAAGGTAAGGACCCCCTCCATCCCTTCAAGAGTGATGTTCACCGTCGCAGTCATCTCAGGCCTCAGGATCTTCCCCTCTGTGGGTCCGATTTCGATAAGAGTCACATAGTTCACAACATTATCCACAATTTCAGCCTTCGGCTGGATGGCCGTCACGACACCCTCAAAATCCGTGTCGGGATAGGTGTCCACAGTGAAGGAAGCCGTCTGCCCCTCCTCCACCCGGCCAATGTCTGTTTCGTCCACATAGGCCCAGATTTCCAGACGATCCAGGTCGATGATGGTAACGAAGGTCGGACTGGCGAAAGAGGCGGCCACCGTTTCCCCCACCTGGGTGGAGACCGAAGCCACCACACCGGAAACAGGTGCCCGGATCACTGTATACCCCAGCTGAATCTCAGCCGCCCGGGTGCTGGCCTCTGCTTGCATCAATCTGGCCCGAGCCACCTGGTGGGCTCGCTCCACACCATCCAGCTCAGCCCGCGAAATCGCTTCAGAGGCCCGAAGCTCCCGTGCCCGGCCCAGATCGATTCCTGTGAACCGCTCATCCACCTTGGCCGTCTCGAGGGTCGCCATAGATTGATCCAACCGAGCCTGAAACTCAGTCGGATCCAACTCGGCCAGAACCTCTCCCGCTCGAATCTGGTCGCCAACGGTGACATTGAGTCGTTGTAAGATGCCGGAAGCCCGGGAGCCTACCTGAACTTCGGCCCCCACCTGGGGACGAATGACTCCCGTGGCCAACACCGTGGAGCCGATATCCCTTCTCTCGACCGGCGCGGTTCGCAACCCGGCGTCGGCTTCCGAGGTCTGATCCGAACTTACCAGCAACCCGGGCCAAATCCAAAGGGCCCCGATTACAACGGCCGTAAACGCCAGGAGTGTCCCGATTCGTTTCATTTCTTTTCCACGTCTTCGATGAGTGCCCCGAGCCAATCGAGCTCCGCATGGAGAATCTCGCGTCGATGATCAAGGAGGGGGTGGGCTATATGATCCATGTGGGTTTCCAGCGCGGTCAGACGGTCCCTGACCACCCCACGGCGCTCCTTCAGGAGATCTTCCTTTTCCCCAGGAGGCAGTGCGTCCAGGAAAAGGAGCGGCACATTCCCCGGGAAGGCAGGATATCTGTATTCGGGGAGGGACCTTCGGAGCAAATCCTGAAAGATGGCTTCTCCCTCGGGAGTAATGGCGAACACCCGTCTGATGGGCCTCCGACCCTCTTTCTCCTCCCTGGAGGTCACCCAACCTACCTCCTCCATCTTTCCCAGGAGATTGTAGGCTGTGGCCTTTTTCAGGTCGAAGAACATCCCCAGGTGCGTTTCGAGGAACTCGGAGACTTGGTAGCCGTGCATCTCCCGCCTTCTGAGAAGACCCAGAAGTAGAAGCTCCAGCTCACCTGCTTTGGCCAGCCTCTTCATTGAGGGCATCCCTCACTCCATTAAAGAAGAGGAAAAGCTATATAGTCAGAAACAACTAGTCAAATTTGACTAACGGAGACGAGGGAGTTTCGTAGGGGTATTCAAGGGAAGAAGATCCGGGGGGCTACCTACAGCTTGGCGGAGTTTCTCTGGGCCGCATGCTGCTTGATTTTGTACTTCAGGATGGCAACCTGGGTCCGACTTGCAACAGTATGGGGAGCAACCCTTCCGCAGAGGCCGATGCCCTCTTTTGGGACACAAAGCCCATGGCACCAGAGGGAATGGCTCTTGGTGAGGGGGCATCCGAGAACGGTGTACTCGGGAACGCCCTTCCTTTCACGCTTCACCACGCGACGAGTGGCCATTTCTATGTGCTCGTTTCTCTTAACTATGCTAATTAATCAAGAATCATTCTTGTTATGGATACTAGCATGTTTTATGCCGAAAATCATGCCCTTCCCTCACGGGGTCAGCCACCTCTTACCCCTCTCGCCCATAGTTGGCTGGTGCGAAGTCTGTCATGAGCCCTGCCGGAGGTTGGCCGGATTTCAAGGCATCAGCCATGAATCTCATCGCCGGACCGGTATGAGTGAAAAACGCCTTATACCCGTCACACAGGTAGTTCAGACC
>JBDHMC010000192.1:0-5060 GCA_039656355.1 Gemmatimonadota bacterium
CCGCGTCGTGCGATTTTTCGACCCGGGCCATCGTCTCGAGCAGGGCGTCGACGTCGGGCGGGAGTTCTTCCAAGGGGATAAGAAAGTCGTTTTCAGGCCTGAGGGGCACCAGGATGGGCTCTCCGCCAGCCAATAAGACTCCACCCTTGTATGGCTGATACCCAGGATCCGGAATGAGGGCGGCGTCGCGCGGATTGAGAAACCCAAAGGGGAGATGAGCGATGCCGTCCTTTGAGCCGATGAGAGGAAGGATCTCTTTTGCCGGATCCACATCCACCCCGAACCGCTTCTTCATCCATCCGGCCACCTCTTCCCGGAAGGCCGCCAAACCCAGGTTGAAAGGGTACCGGGACATATCAGGGTTTTCCACGGCATCCTGGAGGCCTTTGACAGCGGCCGGAGGAGGAGCCAGATCGGCGTCACCGGCGCTGAGATCGATGATATCGACCCCTTCCGCGATCAGGCGGCGCCGGGTCTCGGGAATCCCCGCCAGTGGATAGGGGGGGAGGCTTTGGTACCGTTCGCTGGTTTCAGGATGCATGATCTACCTCTTTGAACCCAGGACAACGGGGTTGGTCAGAGTGTTATGGCCAGGAAGCTCCACCTCCACCACGTCTCCTGCGATGAGGGGACCCACACCCTCAGGGGTGCCCGTTGCCAGAAGGTCTCCCGGTTCGAGGGTCATGATCCTGGACACGTAGGAAATAAGGAAGGGGATGGAGAAGACCATTTGGCTCGCATCTCCCCTCTGCCGCTCGTCACCGTTCACCCGGCATACGACCGAGAGATGGTCCATATCCACCTCCGCCACCGACACCATCTCTCCGATGGGGCAGAAGGTGTCGAAGCCCTTGGCCCTGCTCCACTGGCTGTCCTTCCGTTGGAGCTCTCGGGCCGTGACGTCGTTCACCGGGACGATCCCCTCGACAAAGGCCAGGGCTTCAACCTGGGAGACATGGGAAGCTCTCCGACCCATCAAAACGCCGATCTCCCCCTCGAAATCTACCCGGCCGGCCTGGGGAGGGATGACAATGGGCTCCCCGGCCCGGATAAGGGCTGAGGGGGGTTTCAGAAACAGTAGAGGCTCGGAGGGTACTTCATTCCCCAGCTCGGCGGCGTGGGCAACGTAGTTCCGTCCAACGCAGACGATTTTGGACGGACGTGGCAGGGAGGTCATGAGTTCCCTCTCCATGAGTGGGTATGAGTGAAAAAGCGCTCATCCCCGGTTGGGAGGGCTACTCCCATGGACCGGAGAAAAGCGCCGTGTAGACCGGCGGTCCCCATGGGGGGCTGTCAGTCTTCTGCGGGCCGAGTGTGGAACCAGGTCCCAAGGAGGGCGCCGACTCCCGCCACCCCCAGGAGCGTTCCAATAACGGACCACCAAAGCCCAAGATCCGAGTTCCCCGCGGACCAGTTCGAGGTGGAGCTCATGAAGGCCAGCCCCGCGAGGACCCCGTAGAACATGCCGATGACGATTCCGGTGATGCGTTTCATGGTGGGGTAATCTACTGGTCCGCGTAGAAGTCCTCCAGCCCACGACACAGGTCCACCCAGATCCCCTTGACCAGCGGGGCCGAGGGCAGGGACTGGCGAAGATAAGGGCCGTAACGCCGGGTAAGAAGACGGTCATCGAGAACCAGCACGGCGCCCCGATCGTTTCGGGTCCGGATGAGCCGGCCAAAGCCCTGTTTCAGCCTCAGGGCCGCCTCGGGAAGAGTGTACCGCCAGAAGGGATCCTCGCCCCTGGCTTCGATGGCCTCCATACGGGCAGCGATGATGGGTTCTGTAGGAACCTGGAAGGGCAGCTTCTGGATGATCAGGCCCCGGAGGGGGTCCCCGGGCACATCAACCCCTTCCCAGAAGGACCCGGTGCCGAGCAGAATCCCGTTTCCGGAGTCGGCAAAGGCCTGGAGAAGCCTGGCCCGCGGTGCCTCCCCTTGAACGAAAAGGGGATAGGAGAGCCTGCCGGACTCTTCTTCCCCCTGACGGAGAAGCTCCGCCACCCGGCGCAAAGCCTTGTGGGACGTGAAGAGCACGAAAAGGCCCCCACGGGTCATCTGGGCCATTTCGCGGACTATGCGGCCCGTTTCCTCCTGAAACCGATCCCCGGGCTCCTGAGGCCCCGTGAGGTCGGTAGGAACCGCAAGGAGACTTTGTGTGGGGAAATCGAAGGGGGAGGACACCACCGCTTCCTCCACATCCAGGGTGCCACCCTCATCATCCAGAACGGATTTCTCAATTCCAAGACGTGTCCGCAGGTACTCGAAACCCGCTCGCGTCGTGAGGGTTGCGGAAGTCAGAATCGTGGTCTCCAATCGCTGGAAGAGATCCTCCCTCAAAGGGGGACCCACTTCGATGGGGGCCGCCGCCATGGAGAGATTCCACCCTGGGCTCCGCCCCCGAAGCTCCAACCACCGAACCAGTGCGGACCCCTCGTCCCCCGGGTCCAGGACCCGCTGGACCCCCTGCGCGTAGGACTCCAACCGGCTCTGGGCGCTAAAGAGGTCCAGGGTCCGCCCCTCCAGAGACTCGGCCCAACTCTCGTCGTCCAGACTGCGGATTCGGAGCTCCCCCACTTCCCGACCCAGTCGCCGGAGGCCGAAAACCAAGGCGTCCATGGCCTCCCGGACTGAAACCCTCTCCCTCGGCTCCACGCCATCCTGGCCCCCGAGCCGTAACGTCTGGGTGTTCCTTTCCTTGAGAACCTCGGTGAGAGCCGCCAGGAAGGGCTCGATCCGGTCTCGGGCGTCCTCGAGCGCCGGTCGGACCCTCTCATCCAATCGGTCCAGGAGGTCTTGACCAGCGCCACGCCCCGGATCGGCGGAAAGTTGTTCTCGGAGGTCGGCTAGGATTCCCTTCCCCCTGCGTTCCAGACGGGAGAGAAGCCTGAAAAGGCCCCGGCGAGTCACTTCCACCCCCAGATGGTCCGTAGCGGCCTCCTCGGCGTTGTGGGCTTCATCCAAGATCAAGTGGCGGTAGGGAGGGAGCACCGCAGCCTGGGTGTAGTTGTTGGTCATCCTCCTCACGGCCAAATCGGTGAAGAGGAGGTGATGGTTCACCACCAGGATCTCGGCGGAGGCGGCCTCCCGTCGGGCACGTTGAAAAAAGCAATCCTGGAAGTGAGGGCAGCGGACCCTGAGACAAATGTCCGAATCGCTCTGGACCTCCTCCCAGACTTCCTCCGATGGCGGAGCCGAGAGGTCGGATAGCGATCCGTCCCCCGTGCTCTCAATCCACTCCAGAACGCCCTGAATCTCCCCGCTCCGATCTGTCTCGAAGAGCGTTGAGGCAGTAGCGGCGGCCAAATGGGCACGACGAATGGAAACGTAGTTTCCCCGACCCTTCACAAGGGACCACTTGAGCTCCTCACCCAACGTCTCCCTGAGCAGGGGTAGATCCTTCCCCACCAATTGCTCCTGGAGGTTGATGGTGTTCGTGGAGATTACGGTTCGTTCCCCGTTCTTGAGAGCCCACAGTGCTGCAGGTAGGAGGTAGGCTATGGATTTCCCGGTCCCGGTCCCCGCCTCCACCAAACCCACTCCCCCTTCGTTGTACCGGCGGGCCACCAGAAGGGCCATCTCCCGCTGACCCGGGCGGTCTTCGAAGGCCGGATGGGAGCGCGCCAAGCCCCCACCTGGGCCCAGGACGACATCCAGTTCGTCCAGGTCGAGGGGCTCCACAATCCTCGGGGCCGGGGGCTCAACCACCACATAGATATCGGTGGCACCATTGTTCACGATGGCCGAACCGACCCCGGCCTCATACAGGGTGGACGCCACGGCCAGATCGGCCGCCGAGGGCTCCAAGTCACCAGAAGGATGATTGTGGATCATGACGCTTCCCTGAGGAGCGTCCCGAGATACGGCGAGAACGGCCCCACGGTTCCCACGTGCCACGGCCCTTGGTTTCTGAAGAGCTCGATCCTCGCCCACTTCGGCAAGAAAGGTCACTTCCCTTCCGCCCGCTCGATGGATCTCACCCCGGATGGCCGCGGCTGCGACTTCCGTGAGGCGAAGAGGGAGGGTTGGAGACGGGTCGGGAGAGGGGTCGGGAGCTTTCCGCGGCATGGGAGGGGTTACTCGGATCCCTTCTGATCTTCCGACAGGCGCTGGACCACAGCGTACGTGAGGTTCCTGGGAATCTTCAACCGCCGAGCCACTTCTTTTGCCACCCGGCTCGGGGTGAGGCCTTCGTCCAGAAGAGCTTTGGCCAGAGCTCGGGCAGCCCCCTCATCCACCGGCCCCGGATCCCGCGGCTCAGGGGCACCGGAAACCACCACCACGATCTCACCCCGAGGCGCATGGACCTCGAAGTGTTCCTTCACCTGAGTCAACGTTCCCCGGACGAACTCTTCATAGAGCTTGGTTAGTTCCCTGCCCACTGCCACCGGCCGGTGGGACCCGCAACTTTCCACCAAAGCGCCTAGAAGGGCCCTCGTCCGTTCCGGTGACTCGAAAAGGACCACGGTATCGGGGGAGGAGGAAATCCGGTCCAGGAGTTCAGCCCTTTCCGGACCCTTCCGGGGGAGAAACCCAAGAAAGGCAAAGCGGTCCCCGGGGAACCCCGACCCGGCCAAAGCGGCGAGCACCGCCGAGGGCCCCGGAATGGGGACCACCGGAAACCCAGCTTCCACGACCGCTTCCACGATCCTCTGGCCTGGATCCGAGACCAGGGGTGTACCTGCATCGGACACCAGGGCCAAATCCTCCCCAGAGCCCAGCCACTTCAGGACAGCCTCCCTCCGAGACGCCTCATTGTGAGCGTGGAGAGAAACCAGAGGAGTTTTGAGTTTCAGGTGGTTCAGGAGGGTCAGGGTTCGCCGTGTGTCCTCGGCCAGGATCCGGGTCACGGACTCCAGGGTGTCGGCGGCCCGGGGAGAAAGGTCTCCCAGATTCCCGATGGGCGTGCTGACCAGATAGAGGGTTGCCATCTAGGGAGCCTCTGCGCAAGTGGGGCGAGCCGCGTTACTCGCGCCACGGGGCCATATGGTAGGCGGGAGTTCGAAGGCATAGCCGTGCGCTACGGCGAGAACTCCCAACGAAGCAGATGGCCCCGTGCCG
>JBDHMC010000193.1:0-5051 GCA_039656355.1 Gemmatimonadota bacterium
CCGTCTCCGGGGTAACCCAGTTGCCGACTCCAAACCTGCATGGAGGCTTGGGGTTCCCTGACGAAGGCGGCTATAGCTTTTCCTGGTTCTGGGTTACCGACGAAATAGGCTTGATAGGCCGACCGGGAGGGTGGGGCTCCCCCGGTTTTGGAGTCACCCTCGAAGGAGGCGTCGAACCGCTCCACTCCGTGGGGCACGTCGCCGGACCACCCCAAGGCTTCCCCTGCTTCCGCCATATGAGTGTCGATGAAGAAGTACCGGAACCCTGCTTCGGAAAGGAAATCCTCCAGACCCGCCCGAACCCTTTTCCTTGAAACTCCCGGGATGGGATCCCACGATCCTTCAGGCCGGTAGGCGCATTCCGGGGCCCAGCATCCCCGAGGGTCTTTTCCGAGAAGCCGCCGGTGCTCGGACACTCCCACCGCCAGCTGAAGCCGAATGCTCTCCTCCCGGCCCAACAGGGGAAGGAACCCGTGGGTCGCTGCCGAACTGATGATCTCCAGTCGGGCGTCGTCTTCCAGCTTTCGGAAGGTCCCCAGGAGGTCTCCGTCCACCTCCTCGAAGAGGTTCCGGAGACGGAGGAATCTGGCCCGCCAATAGTCCACCAGGCCCAGGAGCTCTCGGTCCCCGCTTTCGATGAGGGACGCAGGGGCTTCATCACAGGCCTTCAGTCGTTGCTGGAAGAATGCGTCCATCTCCTCCCTGAACCGGGGGCTGGCCAGTTGGTTGGCCAGAATCGGGGTGATTCCGAGGGTGACGGGAGAACTCGTACCGCCCTCGTCCAACTCCCTGAGGGCCTCGAGGAGTGGGAGGTACGTGTCCAGCGTTGCCTCGCAAAGCCAGTCGCTTCCGTGGGGCCAGCGACCGTGATTCAGGACGTAGGGCAAATGGCTATGGAGAGTCAGGACGAAGTGCATCTTCGCTCCTCATGAGTTTTGAGCGTTCAGGGACTCGGCGCGGGCTTCAAAAGCCCGGTCGTAGACCTCGAAATATCGGTCCACAGCCTGTTCCCAAGAAAAATTCTCCGCCATGCCGTGCTCCACCATGTCACGCCAGGTGGCGGGTTTCTGGTATCGTGCGATGGCCCTTTCTATGAGCCAGTCCAAGCGTTCGGGCTTGTAGTCGTCGAACAAAAGCCCGGTGTGGCCGTCCTCGATGGTGTCGTCCAAACCGCCCACTCGACGGGCCAGAGGGGGTGTGCCGTAGCGCATGGCCCGCATCTGGGTCAAGCCGCAGGGTTCATAGAGGGAGGGCATGAGAAGGGCGTCGGCGCCCGCTACGGTCCGGTGTTCCCGCTCCTCAGTGAAGTCGAGCTGGACCGCCACTCGGTCCGGGTGGGCCGCCGCGAGGTTCTCGAGACCTTCTTCAAACCGACGCTCTCCACTTCCCAGGAAGACGAACTGGGCATCCGCCTCACGGATGGCCCTCCCGCCGAGAATCAGGTCAAGGCCCTTCTGGGCAACCAGGCGTGCCACCATTCCAATGACGAGGGTGCCCGGCTCTTCCGGGAGTCCATACTCTCTCTGTAACGCCGCCTTGCACTGGGTCTTCCCGGAGAGGTCTTCGGCGGAGTAGTTCGCCGGCAGCTCCTGATCCGTTTCTGGATCCCAGATCCGGTAGTCGATTCCGTTGAGGACCCCAACCAGGCGGTCATGGAGCCCCAAAAAGGTGTGGTGCAGGCCAAAGCCCCCGGCCTCGGTCCTGAGTTCGAAGCTGTGGCTCGGGCTCACCGTGGTTGCCATGTCGGTGAAGACCAGCCCCGCCTTGAGAACGTTGGCTCGCCCATACCACTCCATGACGTCCATGTGATAGAGCTCATTGGGGAGGCCCATCTCCGCCAAAACCTCCCTGGGAAAGTGACCCTGGAAACCCCCATTGTGGACGGACAACACAGTTCCGACCTGGTCGGCAAAGGGATCACCCTTAGCGAGGGTTCTTAGGTACACCACCGCCGAGGCCGTATGCCAATCGTGCATGTGAAGGAGGATGGGAGCGGGGCCCGGACAAATCTCGGGGAGAAGCTGAACGGCAGCGGCAGCCAGGAACGAGAACCTGAGGTGGTTATCGGGATAGTCTTCCCCCCCCTCGCCGTAGACGCCGGATCTGCCGAAATAGTCTGCGTTCTCCACGAGAAGCACCCGGGGGCCGTCGGTACCCTTCGTCGCCTCCCACAATCGGGTTTCCTCCATTCGGTGCCCGATCCGGACGGTGAAGGGGCCTCCCACTGGCTTCAGCCCGTAGTCCACATCCCGAATCCGCTCGAAGAGGGGTAGGAGGACAATGGTTTCCGAACCGGCCAGACTCTGGAACGTCGCCATGCCCCGTACCGCCTCACCCAAACCTCCAGTCCTGATATAAGGCCAGTATTCGGCGGAGAGGTGGACGATACGGGCTTTCCGTGACGGCCCGGCCCGGCGGGGCTTCGTTTGTGAGACCCTCTTTCTTTTGGAGGTCCCGATGCCTCGAGCCATGATGACGAAGTCCTTGTAGCGTTCTTGGCTTTCCGGGTTCCTAATGTCACCCGGGAACCGGGGGATCGTCCCCCTCCAGCTTCCCCTGCATGGAGGGGATGTAGCACTTTTCGCTGTATTCCCTGAGCATCCTGGAAGCGGTGAACTGCTTTCCAGATATAAAAAGAGCGTGTTTCATCCTCAAAAGCCAACCTTCGGACATTCCGCCCTTGTCCTTCTCGTAGTAGAGCGGCACGACCTCCCTCTCCAGGAGGGAGTAGAGGTTCTCCACATCGGCAGCGTCCGGGTCCGGGTAGCCCGTGCTCACGGGGACGGCCCAGCCGTTTAACCCCGTATACCCCTCCGCCCACCAGCCGTCCAAGGTACTTACCTGAGGGACGGCGTTGAGGGCGGCCTTCATGCCGCTGGTTCCCGAGGCTTCCATGGGCACCACGGGAAGGTTGAGCCAGAGGTCCACCCCCTGCACCAACCGGTCAGCAGAGTTGAGGTCATAGTCCTGAAGGAATGCGATCCTGCCCTCAAAGCGAGGGTCTCGACTGTATGAATAAACCCGTTGCAGCATTCTCTTTCCCGCGTCATCGGCGGGGTGGGCCTTTCCTGCAAAGATGATCTGGACCGGGCGCCACGGGTTGGTCAGAAGCTTCAGGAGTCGGTCTTCATCCCTGAAGATGAGGTCGGCTCTCTTGTAGGTGGCAAACCGTCTGGCGAAGCCGATGGTGAGGGCGGAAGGATTAAGAAGGGTGCCTGCCCCCACCAGGTGCATTGCCTCCTTCCACTCGTCCCGCCACCCCTTGCGAGCCTGCTCACGGATGAAGCTGAAAAGGTAGCCCTTCAACTGCTTGTGGGCCGCGCAAAGGGCCTGATCATCGATCTCCAGGACCCCCCTCCAGAACCCCTCGTCCGTGATCTTTCCTGCCCAACCAGGCCCCAGGTGATCGTCCAGAAGATCCATGATTCTCCACGCCATCCAGGACGTCAGGTGAACCCCGTTGGTGACGTGAAAGATGGGAACCTGCTCCGGCTCCCGTCCCGGCCATAACTGAGTCCAGTTCTCTCGCGTCACCTGGCCGTGCTTCTCGGCCACGCCATTCACGTACCGCGAGAGGCGCATGGCACAGGCCGTCATATGGAAAATGTCCGGGCTCTTCTCAGGGGGGGCTCCGAAGGAGAGGAAGGTCGCGCGATCGATCCCCATGGACTCCCAATAGTGGGAAAGGGCCTGGTCGATCTGCTCGGTACTGAATGTGTCGTGCCCAGCAGGGACCGGAGTGTGGGTGGTGAACACTCCATTGGATCGGACCTTCGCCACCGCCTCGTCGAGAGGGATTCCCTTCTCCAAAAGCTCCCGAACCCGTTCCACCATCATGAACGCGGCGTGCCCCTCGTTGGCGTGCCATGCCTGGGGGTGGATTCCAATGGCCCTCAATACGCGGACCCCTCCAACCCCCAGAATCCACTCCTGGCAGAGCCGGTTCTCGTCACCACCCTGGTACAACTTCTGGGTGAGGTCTCGGTCCTGGGGCTCGTTTTCGGTAAGGTTCGAGTCCAAAAGGATGATGGAGGTCCGGCCAACCACCATCTCCCACGCGCCAACGTGGATGGTACGGCCGAAGAGGGTGACCGTGGCAAGGGATCGGCCGCCGTCGGGGGTGAGGATTTGTTCCAGAGGGGTGAGGAGAGGATCGAATTGTTCCTCGTTGTCCAACTGCCAGCCTTCCAGGCTCAACTGCTGGTCGAAGTACCCCTTCAGGTACAGGAGGCCGACTCCGATCAGAGGCACCCCCAGGTCGGACGCTGCCTTGCAGTGATCCCCCGCAAGCACGCCTAGTCCCCCGGAGTAGATGGGCACGGATTTATGGATTCCAAACTCAGCGCAGAAGTAGGCCACCGAGTTCCCGGGAGCCTCACCGAAGCGTTTGACGAACCAGGTGTCGGCTGAGGACTCTTCCTGGGCGGCTTCGTCCATGACCTTCCGGTACTTCTTCAGGAACTCCGGTTCCCTGGCCAATGCAGCGAGACGGGCTGGGTCCGCACGCCGAAGAAGCTCGATGGGGTTTCGACCCGAAAGCTGATACAGGGTCGGGTCGATTTCCCAAAAGAGTTCCCGTGCAAACCGATTCCATCGCCAGGAGAAATTGAGGGCAATGTCGCCCAATCCCTGGAGGGGCTCCGGCAGGTACGGGATCTTCAAAGACTTTGAGGTCATTTTTTCTCGGAGATATTGGGGGGCCATTTGAAACGATTAAAACTCCCGAATCAGTACTGATATCGGGAGTCTTTCCGGGTTTCTCAGTCTAAGGCCGGCCAGTCGAATAGATCGCTCCGGCGCCAGGACCCAAAGCTGCGACCCGGTGGCCAGCCGGACAGTGTCAATGGGCCCCCAAAGGCGAATCGCACATAATCTCGCACCTTTCCCATCGAAAACCAGGGTTCCAGCGAGGACAACCGCCCTTATTTGAAGGACACGGCTCATGGTCAGGGGAGCTGAGGCCTGGCCGCATCAGACGATTCCAGGCGGACGGTCCCAGGCAAACCCGGGACGGAATCTGGGCCCAGTGATCCGGAGCGCACAAAACCCCA